>NZ_JAXOFN010000008.1:0-203858 GCF_034420155.1 Massilia luteola | reverse complement strand
ATTACTGGAGACGATTCCTGGCGTGGGTGGACGAGTATCGAGCAACCTGACGGCGCTGTTTGCCGCTAAAACGTTCGACACTGCCGAACAACTGGCCGCTTATCTTGGCCTGGTGCCGGTACAGTGGGACTCAGGTACGTCGGTGCATAAACGTCCTCGCCTATCCAAGGCTGGCCCATCGCACCTGCGCAAGCTGCTTTACATGCCAGCCGTCGTGGCCCGGCGCTTCAATCCTCACATCAAATCCTTCAGCGAGCGCTTGCTCGCTAAAGGCAAGTCCAAGATGGCCGTGATAGGTGCCTGCATGCGCAAGCTGGCCCACCTGTGCTTTGGTGTTGTGCACTCAGGCAGGCCATATGACCCGAATTACGCCATGTGAGGCTTGACGCGCAAGACGGTATCTACGATGTGTCGATGACGTTTGGTGGACATCCTGTGACCACCGAACGCCGATACATCAACAATCGGTCGCATCCAGGAATGCCGTGACCATTTTTTCCAATCCGGCCTTGTCCTCGTCCGAAAACCGGTTGAGCGACGGGCTGTCGATATCGAACACGCCGACGAGCCGGCCGTCCTTGACGAGCGGGATGACGATTTCCGAGTTCGACGCCGAATCGCACGCGATGTGGCCCGGGAACGCGTGCACGTCCGCCACGACGATGGTCTCGCGCCGGACGGCCGTCGTGCCGCACACGCCGCGGCCGAACGGGATGCGGGCGCAGGCCGGCTTGCCCTGGAACGGGCCGACGAGCAGGTCCTGGCCGTCGCCCGATCTGGCGGGCACGGTGAGATAGAAGCCGGCCCAGTTCAGGTCGGCGAGCGTGTCGTACACGAGCGCCGAGAACTGCGCCGCGTTCGCGGTCAGGTCGCGCTCGCCCTCGAGGATGCTGGCGGCCTGGCGTACCAGCAGGTCGTAGTCGGGACGGGTGCTGCGTTCGGGATTGATGTGCATGGCGGACGGATGCTGCGTTGTCGAAAACACGTATTTTACGGCAGCGTGCGCCGCTGCGCTGGCCGGAAAAATGGATTATGATTGACATCCATATTGGAGGGAATCATGCGAGTCAATCGAATCCAGGCGGAGGAAAACCGCCAGGCCGTCATCGATGCCGCCAGCCGTTTGTTCCGCGAACGGGGCTTCGACGGGGTCGGCCTCGCCGAACTGATGGCCGCGGCCGGCCTCACGCACGGCGCATTCTATAAACAGTTCGAGTCCAAGGACGACCTGATCGCCCAGGCCTGCGACCGCGCGCTGGAAAAAGGCATCGACGGGTGGCGGCGCGCGGCGGCGGACGCGGGGGAGAGCGCCTACGCGGCCCTCGTGCGCCGCTACCTGACACCGGGGCACCGCGGCCGCCCCGGTTCCGGCTGCGTCATCGCCTCGCTCGGCCCGGACGCGGCCCGCCACGGCCCCGGCCTGCCGCGCCACTTCGAGGCGGGCGTCAGGACCTTCGTCGACATCCTCGACGGCGCGCTGCGCAGGAAGAATCCGGACGCGACCCCGGACGACGCGCTCGCCGCCTTCGCCACGATGGTTGGCGCCCTCGTGCTGGCGCGCGCCGTCGAGGACGACGCCTACGCCCACCATATCCTCGACGCGGCCACGGCCCGTCTTCTCGACTAAGGACGCCCATGCTTTCCACATCTGTCGCCCGGTGGATGGGCCGCCGCGGCCTGCACTACGGCTGGCTCGTCGCCGCCATCACCTTCCTGACGGCGCTGTCGTCGTCCGCCGCCCTCGGCCTGCCGGGCGCCCTGCTGAAACCCCTGAGCCATGAATTCGGCTGGAGCGTCGACCAGATCTCGACGGCGCTGGCCGTGCGCTTCGCGCTGTTCGGCCTGATGGGGCCATTCTCCGCCCTGTTGATGGAACGCTTCGGCCTGCGCAACGTGATGGTGACGGCGCTCGCCGTCATCGCGGCCGGTCTCGGTCTCGTGCGCCAGATGACGGACTTCTGGCAGCTCGTGCTGCTGCTCGGCGTGATGCTGGGCCTGGGGTCCGGCATGACGGCCCTCGTGCTCAACGCGGTCGTCGCGAACCGCTGGTTCGAACGGCGCCGGGGCCTCGTGATGGGACTTCTGACCGCCAGCTCGGCGACGGGGCAGCTCGTGTTCCTGCCGGTCGGCACGTGGCTCATCGAACATGGCGGCTGGCGCACGGCGCTGCTGCCGGTGATGGCCAGCTGCGCGCTCGTCGCCGTCCTCGCGCTGCTGTTCGTGCGCGACCATCCGCAGGAACTGGGCCTTGTGCCGTATGGCGGCGACACGTCCGTGCCACCGGTGGTGCCGGCGCGCGCGCCGGTGTCGATCCGCACACCGTTCACCACGCTCGCCAGCGTGCGCGGCGACCGCGTGTTCTGGGTGCTGTTCGGCAGCTTCTTCATCTGCGGCCTGTCGACCAATGGGCTGATCCAGACCCACTTCATTTCGCTGTGCGGCGACGCGGGTCTCGGCGCCGTCCCCGCCGCGTCCGTGCTGGCGATGATGGGCACGTTCGACCTCGTCGGCACGATCCTGTCCGGCTGGCTGTCCGACCGCTACGACAGCCGCTACCTGCTGTGCTGGTACTACGGCGTGCGCGGGCTGTCGCTGGCCTGGCTGCCGTCGGCCGATTTCACGCTGACCGGCCTGTCGCTGTTCGCCATGTTCTATGGTCTCGACTGGATCGCGACCGTGCCCCCGACCGTCCGCCTGGCCGCGCAGGCCTGGGGCAAGCGCGCACCGATGATCTTCGGCTGGGTCTTCGCCGGCCACCAGCTCGGCGCGGCCGTCGCGGCGTACGGCGCGGGCCGCATCCGCACGCTGGCGTTCACGTATTCGCCGGCCGTGTACACGGCGGCCGCGGCGTGCGGCGTCGCGGCGCTGATCGTGCTGGCGGGACGGCGCCGCGTTCCTGCCGCGGCGGCGGTCGCCGAGGGCGCGGTCAACTGAGCGCGGCCGGTCGCGGGATCAGCGCGGCGCGGGGCGCACCGCCTGCGGCGCCGCCCGGTACTCGCGGCGCGCCTCGCACACGAGGCGATGATGCGCGTCGGCCCAGGCGACCAGTCCCTTCATCGGCACGAGGAAGGAGTGGCCCAGCGGCGTGAGGTCGTATTCGACGCGCGGCGGCACTTCCGGATACAGCGTGCGGCGCACGAAGCCGTCTTCTTCCAGGCGCTTGAGGGTCAGCGACAGCATCTGCTTGGAGATGTCGCCCAGTTCGCGCATCAATTCGTTGAAGCGTTTCGTGCCGCCTTCGAGGGCGTCGAGCACGAGGAGGCTCCACTGGTCGCCAATGCGGTCCAGCACGTCGCGGATGGGGCAGGGTTGTTCGAAGCCGCCATTTGCGGCAAGGAGATTCGTTTTGGCCATGGTGTGCGGAGGGTAGCGGTCAGTTCGCACTGACCTGATCACGCCGCGCTGACTTCTTGTGCGGCATGCGCAGGCTAGCATAAGATGCCTCGTCGGTCTCGTTTTTAGACCTGTTCTCAACCACAGACTCAGGGAACCCCCCATGGCACGCATCGCTCTCATCGGCGCCTCCGGCAACGTCGGCACGCGCATCCTGAACGAACTCGTTTCGCGCAACCACCAGGTCACGGCCATCGTCCGCGATCCATCCAAAGTCCCGGCCCGGGCCGGCGTGACCGCGGCCCGCGGCGACGTCGCCGACCCCGCCGGCCTCGCCGCGGTGCTCGAGGGTCACGACGCCGTGATCAGTGCCGTGCGCTTCCTCGACAGCGATCCGAACGCGCTGATCGACGCCGTGCGCGCATCCGGCGTCAAGCGTTATCTCGTCGTCGGCGGCGCCGCCAGCCTGTTCGTCGCGCCGGGCCAGCGCCTGCTCGACCAGCCCGATTTCCCCGCCGCGTACAAGGACGAGGCGACCAGGGGCGCCGCGTTCCTGGACGTGCTGCGCGGCGTGAGCGATCTCGATTGGACGTTCATCTCGCCGTCGGCGATGTTCGTGCCGGGCGAGCGCACCGGCAAATTCCGCCTCGCGCAGGACGAGCTGCTGGTGAGCGAGAAGGGCAGCACGATCTCGTATGAGGACTATGCCGTCGCGCTGGTCGACGAGATCGAGAAGCCGGCGCATGTGCGCCAGCGGTTCACGGTCGGGTATTGAGATCGACCGCGGCGGCTATTTGATACGGCCGGGCTGGCGCTTCCAGCCCGGCCGGTTCTACCGCATCGATGCATGACAAGCAGGGCAGGGATGAGCAGGTTTGACGGCGTGATCGTATGCTGCTGAACGTGAACGGGAGGTGTAACTGCCACTGTCTTCAAATAGTCGATGAGCCATCTGCCTGCCGGCCCCGGTGGGCCCGACGCCTGGTGGCAGGCGGAAATGGCAAACGCCGTTCCGGCGCGGCACGGTCGAGAGAATGCCCAGGCCGCACCGGCCATCCAGACTCCCCATCCACCCGCTCACTGCCGACTGAACGCGATCGAGCGTTCTCGCCGAGGCGGAAACACTTCCCTCATCCACAGCGGCAATAACGGTCCTGAGCTGGTCCAGGGGGGGGCGCCATCGAGCATGTATCTTCCCATCTCAAAAATAGATAGATCACATCTCAATATACCGTCTTCTCGTGATCGGCTCCAGTCGTCATCATTCAGGTCGAACAGCACGCGTTGGCACGCGTCGGCTGCTTATCGATCGAAACGATTCAAGGAAGAATGCACGACATGAACAGACTGCATGGAAAGACTGCCGTCGTCACCGGCGGCGCAACCGGCATCGGCCGCGCGGCGGCCAAGCGTTTCATCGAGGAGGGCGCCTTCGTCTTCATCTTCGGCCGCCGGCGCGAAGCGCTCGACGCGGCCGTGGCCGACCTCGGACCGAATGCCCGCGCGGTAACGGGCTCGGTCTCCGATCTGGACGATCTCGACCGGCTGTACGCGGCGGTGAAGACCGAGCGCGGCACCCTCGACATCGTCTTCGCCAATGCGGGGGCGGGAAGCCAGCTTCCGCTCGGCCAGATCACCGCCGCGCACATCGACGACATCTTCGACACCAATGTGAAGGGTACGATCTTCACGGTCCAGAAGGCGCTGCCGCTGATGGGCGCCGGCGGTTCGATCATCCTGACCGGTTCGAGCGCCGGCACCACGGGCGCCCCTGCGTTCAGCGCCTACAGCGCGAGCAAGGCCGCGGTGCGCAACCTCGCGCGGACCTGGGCGGAGGACCTGAAGGGCACCGGTATCCGGGTCAACGTGCTGTCGCCGGGGCCGACCGCGACCGAACTGGCGAAGGAAGCGCTGGGCGCGGAAGGCATGAAGATCTTCGCCGCGCTGACGCCGCTCAAGCGCATGGCCGATCCGGCGGAGATCGGCGCGGCGGCCGCCTTCCTGGCGTCGCAGGACAGCAGTTTCATGACCGGCAGCGAGGTCGCCGTCGACGGCGGCCTCGCGCAAATCTGACGCGCCTTCATGGCGTGATACACCCAAGGAGAATATATGAGCTACGCAATTATCGGTTTCGGCAAGATCGGCCACGCGCTGGCCAAGGCGTTCGCGCGCAAGAACATTGACGTGTCGGTCGCGACCACGCGTGACCCGGAAAGCTTTGCGTCCGATGCGGCCGCGATCGGACCCGGGGTCATTCCCAAAAAGCTGGAGGATGCCGTCAAGGCGGACGTCATCTTTTTGGCGGTCGGTTTCGGAGCGCACCCGGACGTCGCGAAGGCGCTCCCCAACTGGCAGGGGAAGACCATCGTCGATGTGACCAATGCCTATGGCGTGCCCCCGGAGGAACTGGGAGGCATGCCTTCTTCCCGGTTCGTTGCGCAGGCTTTCAACGGCGGGCGACTGGTCAAAGGCTTCAACCATCTGGGCGCGACCGTCCTCGGGCAGGATCCGGCCGTGCATGGTGGACGGCGCGTCGTGTTCCTGGCGAGCGACGATGACGGCGCCGCAACCGGGATTGCTTCGCTTGCGGAAGATCTCGGTTTCGCACCGGTCAAACTGGGCGCGCTGTCGGAAGGGGGACAGCTGGTGCAGGCGCGCGGAAACAGCTGGGGTCAACTGATCTTCAAGGACCTGGTCAAGTTCGACTGATGAACCGTGGTCGCCGGCGTAGATTGCCTTGACGGCTTTAAAGAACTTGTCAGGTGTTCTTCGCTGGCGTCCACTCGTCGAGCCGGCGCCCCTCCGCGCACGCGGCGATCAGCCGGTCGAGCCGCGCGGCCCGGGTCTCCGGCTTCTTCGCGCTCGTCACGACGTGCAGCATGCGCTTGCGGTAACCGGGCGGGCACGCTTCGAAATACGCCCACGCGGCCTTGTGGCGCTTGAAGCGGGCGAGGTCCGCGGGTTCCAGTTCGGCGGGCGTTGCGCGCTCGTGCGAATACACGCGCGAGCGGTCTTCCGAGCGCAGGGCGAACGCCGCTTCGCCCGCCTGTGTCATCAGCCCGAGTTCGCGCAGCCGCGCGACCTTGTCGATGTTCACCGCGCTCCAGATCGAGCCGGCTTTTCTCGGCGTGAAGCGGATCGTGTAGGTATCGGCGTCCACGCCCTTGCGCACGCCGTCGATCCAGCCGAAGCACAGCGCCTGGTCGACCGAGTCGGACCAGCGCATGCATGGCTTGCCCGTGCCGACCTTGTGAAAGCCGACGAGCAGCTCGCGCGCCTCGTGCGCGTGCGCGGCGAGCCAGGCGCGAAACGCCGCGGCGTCCTCGAAGAAGACCGGGGCGGTCATCCGATGAAGGAATCGAACTGCAGGTCGAATTCCTGCAAGGCCTTCTGCGCGTTCTGCATCTTCTTGCGGAATTCCGGCCCGCGCTGCAGCGCGAGGCCGACCGCCAGCACATCGATCACGACGAGGTAGGCGAGGCGCGCGGAGATCGGCGTGTACGGGTCGATCGCGAACACGAGGTCGATGGGAATCAGCAGACTCGCCATGTCCGCGAGCGGCGTGCCGGACGGCGCCAGCACGATCACTTCGGCGCCGCCGCGGCGCGCCAGTTTCGCGGAGCGCGTGAGCGACGGGTTGTTGCCGCGCTGGGAGATCGCGACGAGCGCATCGCCTTCGCGCAGCAGCGCGGCCGCGATGGCGTGGATCGCCGGGTCGGTATAGGCGACGGTCGGCACGCCGGAGCGGAAGAATTTATGCTGCGCGTCGGCGGCGACGAAGCCCGATGTACCCTGGCCGTAGAACTCGATCTTGTTGGCGCGCGACAGGATGTCGAGCGCCTTCTGGATCAGTTCCGGTTTCAGGTTGTTGCGCAGGTCGAGCAGCGTGTTGATCGAGCGGCTGCAGATCTTGTTGACGAGGTCCGCGGCCAGGTCGTCCTGCGCCGGCTGTTCGGTCGCGCCGGGCAGCGCGAGCGCGAGGCCTTGCGCGAGCTTCAGCTTGAACTCGTGCCAGCCGTCGTAGCCGAGCGTGCGGCAGAAGCGCACGACGGTCGGCTCGGACACTTGCGCGCTGCGCGCCAGCGCCGTGATGTTCTGGCTCACGGTGGCGCTGGGCGCGGCCAGCACGGCGAGCGCCACCTTGCGCTCGGACTTCGACAGCGAGTCGAGCTGGGTACGGATCGAATCGAGCAGCACGGTGCGTCCTCAGTCTTCCGGCAGCGCCTCTTCGCGCCACTGCAGGCCGTCGCGGCCGATCAGTGCGGAAGAGGAGGCCGGGCCCCACGTGCCCGAGGTGTACGGGACCGGCGTCGTGTCGTCCTGTTCCCAGTATTCGAGGATCGGCTCGACCCATTCCCACGCGGCTTCCAGCTCGTCGCCGCGCATGAACAGCGTGAGCTGGCCGCGCAGGACGTCCAGCAGCAGGCGCTCGTACGCTTCCATGCGCGGGGACTTGAACTGTTCGCGGAAGTCGAGTTCGAGCTCGGCCTGCTTCAGGCGCATGGAGTCGCCCGGCGTCTTGGCCATCAGGTTCATCGACAGGCCTTCATCCGGCTGCAGGCGGATCACGAGGCTGTTCGGCTGGAAGCTCGACGTCGGCTGGTTGAAGATCGAGTGCGGGATCGGCTTGAAGCGCACGACGATCTCCGCCAGGCGGTCGGCCATGCGCTTGCCGGTGCGCAGGTAGAACGGCACGCCGGCCCAGCGCCACGTGTCGATTTCGGCCTTCATCGCGACGAAGGTTTCGGTCTTCGACTGCTTCGGCGCACCCGGTTCGTCGCGGTAGCCCGGCACCGCCTGGCCGTCGACGTAACCCGAACGGTACTGGCCGCGCACGATGTTCTGCGACAGCGTCGTCGGCGTGAAGCGCTTCAGCGAGCGCAGCACCTGCAGCTTGGCGTCGCGCACGGCGTCCGGCGCGATCGACGTCGGCGGTTCCATCGCGACGATGCACAGCAGCTGCAGCAGGTGGTTCTGCAGCATGTCGCGCAGGGCGCCCGAGTTGTCGTAGTAGCCGAGGCGGTTGCCGACGCCGATCTTTTCCGCGATGGTGATCTGCACGTCCGAGATCCATTCGCGGCGCCACAGCGGCTCGAACAGGATGTTACCGAAGCGCAGGGCCAGCAGGTTCTGCACGGTTTCCTTGCCGAGGTAGTGGTCGATCCGGTAGATCTGCGATTCGGCGAAGACCTTGCCGACGTCGGCATTGATCTGCTTGGCCGATGCGAGATCGCGGCCCAGCGGTTTTTCCAGCACGACGCGCGAATCCGGCGTCGCCAGGCCCACGGCGGCCAGGTTCTCGCAGATCTGCGCGAACAGCTGGGGCGGCGTGGCGAGGTAGTAGACGCGCGTGATGCCGGCATCCTGGCGCAGCGCCTCGACGAGCCCCGCGTAGGTCGCCACATTGCCCGCATCGACGGCGACATAGGTGATGCGGTTCAGGAAGGCCTGCCACGCGGCGGCATCGACGTTTTCTTTCACGTGCGGTTTCGCATGGGTCTCGACCATGTCGATGAACGCTTCCTGCGACATGGCATCGCGGCCGACGCAGATGATGCGCGCCGTCGCGGGCAGGTCGTTGCACACGTCACGGGCATACATCGCCGGCAACAGCTTGCGCATCGCGAGGTCGCCGCTGCCGCCGAAGAAAACGAGATCGAAATCGGAAAGAGCCATGGTGTCTGTCGAGGAATGAAATGCTGTAAATTTACTACACGATTATTGATTGCGCAAGAAAATTTACTACGTAAAACGAGGCTTGGGATTATGGTGCCACATCCATGCGGGGATGGGCGCGAGGGAAAAATGATAACGATGTGCGAACGTTTGGCGGGCTCGGGGAGCCCGCCAAACGGCTACGAACCTGGCAGGGTGGGCACCCGTGCCCACGCGAACATCAGCCGCGGTATTCGGCCTGCTCGACACCGGGAACATCCACGGCAAAGGCGAGCACCTTGCCGCTGTGCGGATACTTCGCCAGCTCGTCGTTCGAGCGGCCCTTGCTGGCGCTGGTGACGTACAGCGTGCGCAGGTCCGGCCCGCCGAACGCGACCGACGTCGGGCAGCGCACCGGCAGTTCGATTTCCTGCAGCAGCTCGCCCGTCGGCGACAGCTTGACGATGCGGCCGCCTTCGTACATCGCGGACCAGTAATTGCCCTCGCTGTCCACGGCCGCGCCGTCCGGACGGCCGCCGTAGTCGGCCGCCTTCTTGTCGTCCGCGAAGGTCACGAGGTTGCGGCGGTTCGAGGCCGTCCCCGTCTTGATGTCGTAGTCGTAGGCGTCGACGCGGTGGCTGGTCGTGTCCGAGTGGTACATCGTCCTGCCGTCCGGGCTGAATCCCAGGCCGTTCGAGTTCGTCATGCCGCCGGACCAGGCCAGGCGCAGCGCGCCCTTGTCCAGCACGTACATCTCGGCCTTCGGCTGGTCGCGCGGCTCGTACATCGTGCCGACCCAGAAGCGGCCGGCGGGATCGACGCGGCCGTCGTTGAAACGCACGATCGTCGTGTCGTACGGCGCGGGCGCGATGTCCGAGAGTTCGCCCGTCGTCGTGTTCAGGTAGACGAAGCCGGCGCGCGTGGACAGCACGAGGTTGTTGTCCTGGTCGACCGCGATGGCGGAGGGTTCGGTGGCCGTGTTCCAGCGCGAGTACTTGCCGCTCGACGGATGCAGGCGGTGCACCGACTTGCCGTCGATGTCGACCCAGTACAGCGCGGATTCGATCGCATGCCAGACGGCCGATTCGCCGACCAGCATCGCCTCGTCATGCACGATGTGGAATTTTTCGCTCTTCATGGAACGCTCCTCAGACGGCGGCCTTGGCGCGCGCGATCAGGCCGTTGGTCGAGCCGTCGTGCTGTGCCGGCTGCGCGGCGCCGTTCAGTTCCGCCTCGATCTTCTTGGCCAGCACCTTGCCCAGTTCGACGCCCCACTGGTCGAAGCTGTTCACGTCCCACAGCGCGCCCTGCGCGAACGTCTTGTGCTCGTACAGCGCGATCAGGGCGCCCAGCGTGGCCGGCGTCAGGTACTCCATCAGGATCGTGTTGCTCGGACGGTTGCCGGGGAAGGTCTTGTGCGGCACGAGGCGCTCGATCTCGGCCGGGTCCTGTCCTGCCAGATCCTGGCGTACCTCGTCCGCCGTCTTGCCCTTCATGAAGGCTTCCGACTGCGCGAAGCAGTTGGCGAGCAGCGCGGCGTGGTGGTTCTGGAATTCGTGCGCCGGACGCAGCGCGGCGATGAAATCCATCGGCGTGACGTCCGTGCCCTGGTGCAGCAGCTGGAAGTAGGCGTGCTGGCCGTTCGTGCCGACGTCGCCCCAGATCACGGGGCCGGTCGCATAGTCGGTGATGGTGTCGCCGGCGCGCGTGACGCGCTTGCCGTTGCTTTCCATGTCGAGCTGCTGCAGGTAGGCGGGGAAGCGGTTCAGGTCCTGGTGGTAGGGCGCGATCGACACCGACGGGCAGCCCAGGAATTCGCGGTTCCAGAGGCCGACGAGGGCGAGGATCATCGGCAGGTTCTGCTCGATGGGCGCGGTGCGGAAGTGCTCGTCCATGGCGTGCGCGCCCGCGAGGAAGTCGGCGAAATAGCCGTAGCCGACGCACAGCGCGACCGGCAGGCCGATCGCCGACCAGACGGAATAGCGGCCGCCGACCCAGTCCCAGAACGGGAACATATTGTCCGGATCGATGCCGAACTTCTTGATCGCTTCGACGTTGGTCGAGACCGCGACGAAGTGCTTCGCCAGCGCCTGTTCCGGTGCGTGCTTGAGGAACCACGCGCGCGCCGTGTTCGCGTTCATCATGGTCTCGGCCGTGGTGAACGTCTTGGACGCGATGATGAACAGCGTCGTTTCGGGATTCACGCGCGACAGCGCCGCGTCCATGTCGTGGCCGTCAACGTTGGAGACGAAGTGCATGCGCAAGCGTGGATGCGCGAACTGGCGCAGCGCCAGGCAGACCATCTTCGGGCCGAGGTCGGAACCGCCGATGCCGATGTTGACGATGTCCGTGATTTCCTTGCCGGTGTGGCCGAGCCACTGGCCGTTGCGCACGGCGTCGCTGAACGTCCTGATGCGCGCGAGTACGGCGTGCACGTCGGCGGTGATGTCCTGGCCGTCCACCGTGATCTGCTTGTCCTGCGGCGCGCGCAGCGCGGTGTGCAGGACGGCGCGGTTTTCCGTCAGGTTGATCTTGTCGCCGGCGAACATGGCGTCGCGCAGGCGCTCGACGCCGCGCTCGCGCGCGAGGCTTGCCAGCAGTGCAAGCGTGCGCCCGTCCAGGCGGTTTTTTGAATAGTCTAGGAACAACCCGGCCGCTTCGGCCGACAGGCGCTCGAAGCGCTGCGGGTCTTGCGCGAACAGGTCGCGCATCTGCCATTGTTTCGCGTCGGCGGCGTGGTTCCGGAGGGCCTGGTAACTGGCGGTGCTGGTCAGGGATGGTTGGCGCATGGTGATGGACGTGGGACGGTATGATGTCATTTTGTGCAGGTTATCGAATCATACAGGAAGCAGGCGTAAATTCACTACACAAATCCGTCGTGCCGCCGCGGCGTGGATGGGCATAAGTCGGTTGGGCGCGTGGGCGCGGGGTGCCCACCCTACCGCAGCGCATCCACCGGCGGCGGCCGTGGGGTGGCCACCCTGTGCCAACGCGTGGCGCGTGCGGACACGCGGCATTCATCTCCCCGAATGCGAACGAACAACGAGCGGTAATCCGAATTTCGTAGTAAAATTTCAGAAATCCAATTCACAAGGAACAGATCATGGCGCTGCACCCCGTAGTAGAACAGGTCACCAACCGGATCATCAAGCGTAGCCGGCCTTCGCGCCAGGCCTACCTGGCGCATCTCGATGCGGCGCGCGTGAAGGGCGTGCAGCGCAGCGTGCTGGCGTGTACCAACCTGGCGCACGGGTTCGCCGCGTTCCCGGCCAACGACAAGCTCAAGCTGCGCGAGGCCAAGCAGCCGTCGGTCGCCATCGTCTCCTCGTACAACGACATGCTGTCGGCGCACCAGCCGTTCGAAGCCTATCCCAAGGTCATCAAGGACGCCGTGCGTGAAGTCGGCGCCGTGGCCCAGTTCGCCGGCGGCGTGCCCGCCATGTGCGATGGCGTCACGCAGGGCCAGCCGGGCATGGAGCTGTCGCTGTTCTCGCGCGACACCATCGCCATGTCGACGGCCATCGCGCTGTCGCACAATATGTTCGACGCCAGCCTGTATCTCGGCATCTGCGACAAGATCGTGCCGGGCCTCCTGATCGGCGCGCTGCACTTCGGCCATATCCCGGGCATCTTCGTGCCGGGTGGCCCGATGGCGACCGGTATCTCGAACAAGGAAAAGGCCGCCGTGCGCCAGCGTTATGCGAAGGGCGAGGCCACGCGCGAGGAACTGCTGGAAGGCGAAGCCAAGGCTTACCACAGCGCCGGCACCTGCACGTTCTACGGCACCGCCAACAGCAACCAGATGCTGATGGAGATGATGGGCCTGCACCTGCCGGGCGCCGCGTTCGTCCATCCGGACACGCCGCTGCGCGAGGCGCTGACCCGTGCCGCGGCCCAGCATGCCGTCAAGATCTCGCAGCAGGGCGGCGAGTACATGCCGATCGGTCACATCGTCGACGAAAAGAGCATCGTCAACGCCATCGTCGCGCTGCACGCGACGGGCGGCTCGACGAACCACACCTTGCACCTCGTCGCGATCGCGCGCGCGGCCGGCATCGTGATCGACTGGAACGACTTCGATGAACTGTCGAAGGTCGTGCCGTCGCTGACGCGCGTGTACCCGAACGGCGACGCCGACGTGAACTACTTCCAGGCCGCGGGCGGCCCGACCTTCGTCATCCGCGAACTGCTGGACGCCGGCCTCGCGCACGACGACGTCAACACCATCCTCGGCCGCGGCCTGCGCAACCACTGCAAGGAACCGTTCCTCGACGGCGACAAGGTCGTCTGGCGCGACCTGCCGGAACAGAGCGGCGACGAGACCGTGCTGCGCAAGCACACGAACCCGTTCAGCGACAACGGCGGCATGGTGCTCGTGCAGGGCAACCTGGGCCGCGCGGTGATGAAGATCTCGGCCGTCAAGAAGGAACACCACGTCGTCGAAGCACCGGCCCTGACGTTCGATTCGCAGGAAGATTTCATGCACGCCTACAAGGCCGGCAAGCTGAATCGCGACTTCGTCGCCGTGATCCGCTTCCAGGGCCCGCGCGCCAACGGCATGCCGGAACTGCACGCGCTGACGCCGGCGCTGGCGAACCTGCAGGACAGCGGCTTCCACGTCGCGATGGTCACCGACGGCCGCATGTCGGGCGCGTCGGGCAAGGTGCCGGCCGCGATCCACGTGTCGCCGGAAATCCTGGCCGGCGGTCCGCTGGGCCTGGTGCGCGACGGCGACATCATCCGCGTCGACGCGACGCAAGGCTCGCTCGACGCGCTGGTGCCGCAAGACGTGTGGGCCGCGCGCAAGATGGCGACCGCCGACCTGAGCTCCGGCCACATCGGCATGGGCCGCGAGCTGTTCGACGTGTTCCGCAAATCGGTCAGCGCGGCGGAAGAGGGCGCCGCCCACTTCCCGCTGCCGTCGCCGATCGATACGACCGTTCCCCTGCACGAAGGCACCGACAGCGGTGAGATCATGCCGGGTTCCGATGAAGACTTCCTGTTCCGCAAATCCAAATAAGGTAAGTGAGCACAACGATGAGTAACGATATGACCCTGCTGGACATCATGAAATCGGCCGTCGTGATCCCCGTGATCGCGATCGACGATCCGGACCATGCGGTCCCCCTCGCCAAGGCGCTCGTCGCCGGCGGCATCCGCGTGCTCGAAGTCACGCTGCGCACCAAGCACGGCCTGGAGGCGATCCGCGCGATGGCCCAGGTGGAAGGCGCGATCGTCGGCGTCGGCACCCTGACGCAGCCGGAAGAACTCGCCGCGTCGCGCGACGCGGGCGCCGTGTTCGGCGTGTCGCCGGGCCTGACCCCGGCCCTGATCGAGGCGGCCAGGAAGAGCGGCCTGCCGATGCTGCCGGGCTGCATGACCCCGTCCGAAGTGATGGTGGCGCGCGAAGCCGGCTTCAAGCAGCTGAAACTGTTCCCGGCCGTGCCGGCGGGCGGCGTCGGCATGCTGAAGGCGCTGGGCGGTCCGCTGGCGGACATCACGTTCTGCCCGACGGGCGGCATCTCGATCGAGACCGCGCCGCAATTCCTCGCGCTGAAGAACGTCGCGTGCGTGGGCGGCTCCTGGCTGACCCCGGCCGACGCGATGAAGGCCGGCGACTGGGGCCGGATCACCGAACTGGCCAAGTCCGCGGCGGCCCTCGGCAAGGCAGCCTGAGCCTTACCGAATGCGGCGGCGCCTGCTCCGGGGCCTGACCCCGGGCGAAATACGCATGGCGTCGCTGCTGTTCGGCGGCGCCATCGATTGCGCGCGCGTGCACGTGCACGGGCGCCGCTACCTGCCGCTGGTGCAGCCGAAAAACTGCGCCATGACGCCCAACGGCAGCATCTATTTCCACCCCTCCCGCTTCCTGCCCGACTATGCCGCGGGCGATCCGCACACCATCCACTGGTTCATGCACGAGATGGTGCACGTGTGGCGCTCTGCACGCCGAGTGGCTTGATCTGGCTGGGTCGTGTCATCGTCACTGATGTACGATGCATGAATGGACGTGGAAATCAAAGTTTATACGCCGGGAACACGCGACAGCCTGCGTTACGGACCACAGCGCTCTCGCCCGCTCACTTCGGGCGAAATAGCAATGGCAGCGTTGATGTTCGGTACATCAATCGACTATAAGCGTGTGCGCATCCATGCCCGCCGTTACATGCCGTTTCAACCGAAAAACTGCTGCATGACGCCCAACGGTAGCATGTACTTTCACTGGTCCTGTTTCCTTCCTGACTATACGCGTGGCGATCCGCCAGTAGTGCATTGGTTCCTTCACGAAATGGCGCATGTTTGGCAGCATCAACTTGGATACGCGGTGCGCCTGCGGGGCGCGGTGCGCATCGGGCTGTTCTACGACTACGATCTGGCACCGGGTAGGACGCTTGCCGACTTTAACATGGAGGCGCAGGGCGATTTACTGGCCGATTACTTCGTACTCAAGTATCTGCGGTCGCCTAAGTCTATTCGTCAGCGACGCTACGCGTGCAGCCTGCCGCTGTACGAAGAAGTATTGGCTGGCTTTCTTGCTGATCCAGCCAGCGTGGCGAATCTGCCTCGAGATTATGGTCGCTGTCTGTTGTATCTGAAGCGCCTAGCGAGACGCAGGGGTAGTCCAGACACCTTCTTATCTCGGCCCAATAAGAAATCAGGTGATCCTGGCTGAAACCTCAAACCGTCGTCCCCCGTTTTCGCAACTGGCGGCGAAGCCGAAAATTATCTGCCACGACACCAACGAGAACGACGGTGTTTAGCGTGCTGAGCGCATCATTCCCGAGGTAGTGCCAGAACGCCCAAGCGACCAACGACACTCCGGCACCCGTAGCGAGCAACAACAGCGAGTCTTTCATCTGAAGTTCTCGTAGAGCTTGTAGTATTTCCGGCCCGAGACGCTTGGGTTGTATATGCCCGGCCTTCGATGGAGAAGTGACGTGAGCCACGGACGGCCGAATCCCCACCTCGACGCCTCGAAAAGCACATCGGCTAACGACGTGCCACCGGCCAGCGTTCGGCCTGTCGCAACCGCAAGGCTGCCGATTGCTGCCCCCGTATAGTAGGAGGCACCCAAAGCCCCCAGCAAAGCCAGTTGCTCCAATCTAGTGCCTGCGCCTGCTATCTCCATCACAGTTACTTTCGTTCCGAACTTGTCGATGAAGGCAAGGATGGCCGCTATGGTCGATATCGCAAGCTGCTGCGTTCCAAAAAGACTTTTCGGTGGTGCGGTAAGCCCGAGGTCTTCCATGTTTTCTTTGAAGTACTTGTAGAAGTCCGACATTCGTGACCTCCAAGGTGGACGATGGTTACACAGCTACCTTATTGCTAGAAAGATCCCATCCGCCGGCAGTCGATCCACCAGCACCGCCAGAAATCTTCTGTGCCGTGTATTTCCATGTCATCTTGGAGAATTTCAGTTGGAAATGCTCTTGCATGCCGCCGGTCGGCGTCAGGCCCGGCTTCATGCAGCCGATTAGTACGTTCTCAAGCACCATCTCGAAGTACTTGACTCGCTCGCCATTGCCATCCGCACGGAAGAATTCGAATTTTGCTTTCGGGATGGTCTTGCCCATCGCGCAGTGTTGCAGCAAGAGGGGCGTGGACAGGTCGGTGAGCTTGGATACCACGACATCATCGAAATCGGCACGAGCCGATGTATGACCGCCGCTAGTCGAGGTTACGGGGCTGCGTGGTTGATCCACACCGAAGTGCACATTCAGGCATTCGATCCAGTCTTTGTGGGAAGAGTCTTGGGACTCGCCCTTGATGCCGTCAATCTGAAGATATGCGTCCACTGCCATGGTGCCCCCGTCGTAGTTGAGCAAGTGAACGATTGTTGTTCGGCAGTTTCAGGGCGACGTTGGCGGAAGTCAGGCGATTGCCGAACGCAGATCAACGGTCGGGTTGGCCTACCTCGACATTGCTGGCTCGGCGAATTGCGTCGTCAGTCGAACTTATGCGTCTTGCTATCCGGTCAGGCTGCGCGGCGCCATCCGCATCGGCCTGTCGTACCGCTACGAACTGCGTCCCGACGCCACCCTTGCCGACTACAATATGGAAGCGCAAGGCGACCTGCTCGCCGATTATTTCGCGCTGAAATACATGCGCAATCCGCGCGTCATGCGCCAGCGCCGCCATGCGCACCAGCTCGATCTGTACGAACAGGTGCTGGCCCGCTTTCTCGCCGATCCGCGCGACCCGGACAACCTGCCGCGCGGCGGCGCGCGCCGCTTCCTGCGGATCGTGACGTCCGTCTCTACCTGAACTTGCGCGACCTCAAAATTTGACGGCGGCACCGTCGTAGGCTGTCGCCTTGCGTTCCTCTCCCGCGATCCGGCCATGTCCAAAGCCTTCCGCATCCGAGTTCCGGTTTTACTGGTGTGCGCCTGGCTGCCGGCCGCGGCGGCCTTTGCGCGCGTCGGCGAGGCCGAGGTGCGCGAAGGCCCGCGCGGCGGCCCGTGCTTCACGATCACCCCGCGCGAAGAACGCCTGGGCACGCCGGATTTCCAGGCGATCATCGTGTGGGAGGGCGCACGCCCGGTGTGGAAGATGACGATGCCCAGGGAACGCACGTTCCCGCTCACGTTCGCGATGTGCGTGCCGTACGGCGGCAGGGTGGCGTCGCTGCCGCGCACGGCGTCGACGCCCCTGGCGCCGGGCCGGATCTACAGCCTGCGCATCGAGGCGCGGCCGGAGGCCAACGGCCAGGCCGCGTCCAGCTACGAGGCCAGGTTCTGCCTCGCGCGCCAGCATGACGGCAGCGCCGTCGTGCACCAGATCTGGAATGGCGAGCGGGAAGGGCGGCGGATGTACGGCTGCCTGCCGCCCGACTGAACCCGCCGTGCTTACTGCAGCAGCGACATGACCATCGACGACATGCTGTTGGTCTGTTTCAGCATGGCGGTGCCGGCCTGCATCAGCATCTGGTTCGACGTCATGCTCGACGACTCGGTCGCGAAGTCGACGTCCATGATGCGGCCCGTCGCGGCCTGCGTGTTGCTCGAGATGTTGGCCAGGTTGTTGTAGACGTGGTCCAGGCGGTTCGAGATCGCGCCCAGCTTCGAACGCAGGGCCGACACGGCGTCGATGGCGCCGCTCAGGTTCGAGATCGCCGACGTCGCATCGGCGGCGCCGTTGTTGGCGAGATTGGTATCGCCAGTGTGATCGGCCAGCGCATGGCCGATGGTCGCGATCGTTGCCGAGCCGTCGCCCGCGAAGCGTCCCGCGACGGCCGGATTGCCGCCGGTCGCGTTCTGGACGGCGGTGTTGACGGCGCCCAGTTCGGTGGAGAAGCTCGCGGTCATGGTTTCCGAATCGTCGGCGCCGATCTGGAACGTCACCGAGCCGTTCAGCTTGCCGGCCTTGGCCGCCTTGACCGGATTCACATCCGCCGGGTCGTTGGTGTTCAGCAAACGGGTGCCGCCGAACTTGGTGTTGCTGAAGATATTCGAGAGTTCGTCCGTCAGCGAATCGTATTCGGCCTGGAGCGCCGTCTTGTCGTCGGCCGAGGAGGAGCCGTCGGCGGCCTGGGTGGCCAGGTCTTTCATGCGGGTCAGGACGTTGTTGACTTCGTTCAGTGCGCCGTCGGCCGTCTGCAGCATGGAAATCGAGTTCTGGGTGTTGCGCATGGCGACCGACATCCCGCTGGTCTGGGCTTTCAGGCGGGTGGCGATCTGCAGGCCGGCCGCGTCGTCCATCGACGAATTGATGCGGTAGCCGGTCGACAGGCGGGTCATCGAGGTCGACAGGGTCGCCTGCGTGTGGCCCAGCGAATTTTGGGCGGACAGCGAGGCGACGTTGGTATGAAGGCTCAGCATGGTTGAAATCTTGTTGTTGTGAAGGTCTTGGGATGTGCAATAACTATCCTTAATGACAGGGCGACCAGTTTGCACTTTCTATTAAATTCCTGAGAGAAATTTTTTGAATTTGCCGATTTATACCTTGGTCGCGCTCGCGCCGCGCAAAAAGTCTTTGACATTCTACCTACTAGAAGGTAGGGTGTGCGGCATGAACAAACCCTCCACCACGGCCGACGACATCCTGGCCTGCGCGCGTTCCCTGATCGTCACGGGCGGTTATAACGGATTCAGCTACGCCGACATCGCGGAGGCGGTCGGTATTCGCAAGGCGAGCATCCATCACCACTTCCCCGCCAAGGTCGACCTGGTGAAGACGCTCGTCGTCCGCTATCGCGAAGCGGCCGAAGAAGGGCTCGGGAATCTCGAACACGGCGTCGCCGGTCCGCTCGACCAGTTGCGTGCGTATGTCCAGTACTGGAAGAGCTGCATCGGGGATGCCAGCGCGCCGTTCTGCGTATGCGCCTTGCTGGCCAGCGAATTACCGATTCTGCCGGATGACGTGGCCGTGGAGATCCGGGCGTATTTCCGCTTCCTGTCGGGATGGCTGACGTCCGTGCTCGAGCGCGGCGTACGGCAGGGGACCGTCGCGCTGACCCATCCACCGCGCACGGAGGCGGAAGCGTTCATGGCGACGGTGCACGGCGCGATGCTGTCGGCCCGTGCCTACGGCGATGCCGCCATGTTCGGCACCATCATGGATCCGCAACTGGAGCGCATGGCGGCCAAAAACTAGGGTGCACACTTGTGCATTTTTTTAATCGACATGCCTACCAACTGGTAGGTAGGTAAATTCGAAGGAAGACCGATGAACGACTCGCACGCAATGCCGGACCGCGCCGCCCAGGAACGCTGGCTGAAGACGTACTACTTGACCCGGGCGGTATTCTCGTTCGTCTGGGTCGCCGCCGCCGTGGGCGTGGCACGGTATTCGACGGGCTTCGCCGCCGCGCTGCTCGTGTGCTATCCCGCCTGGGACGCGCTGGCCAACGTGGCCGATGGATCGCGCAGCGGCGGCCTCGCCGCAAACCGGACGCAGGCCGCGAACGCCGTCGCCAGCCTGGCGGTGGCGGCCGCCGTTGCCGTCGCGCTGCCCGACATGCACCGGGTGCTCGGCGTGTTCGGCGTTTGGGCCATCCTGTCCGGGCTGCTGCAACTCGGCACGGGGCTGCGCCGCTGGAAGGCGTACGGCGCGCAATGGGCGATGATCCTGAGCGGTGGCCAGTCGGCCCTGGCGGGCGCCGTCTTCATCCACCAGGCGGGGACGGCCGTCGAGCCGACGATCGCCACCGTGGCCGGATATGCCGGCTTTGGGGCGTTCTACTTCCTCGTGTCGGCACTGTCCTTGCACGCCGTGGCGTGGCGTCGCAGGGGCGCCGTGGGCCGTTAGGCGCCGGCCAGCCTACAGTGCGGCACGACGTCGGGATCGATGCGGCAGGCCGTGCGGATTACTGTTGACCGGCCGGCTCACCGAGCGCGCCCAGCCGTTCGCGCGCATGCATCTGTCCCGGCTCCAGCGCCAGCGCCTGCCGGTAATTGGCGATGGCCGCGTCGCGCTCGCCCGCCGCTTCGCAGGCCTGGCCCAGGCCGTCGTAGAGGAAGTCGAAGCGCTCCGGATACAGCTTCACACTAAGCCGGAACACCTGCAAGGCGTCCGCCGGGCGCCGTTCGCGCAGCAGCTTCATGCCCCAGTCGTGCGCCTGCAGCGGGTCGAGGGTCAGGTCGGGGTTTTGCGCGTGCAGGCGGTCGTAGATGGCGCCGATGTGCTCGAAGCCCTGCTGGCCCAGCTGGTCGAGGAAGGTGTCGAGCGTGGGCGGGGCGCCAGCCGCGCGGTGCACGGCGAACGACACGAAGCCGGCCGGCGGGCGCTGCGCGGCGAGCGCGTCGTCCAGCTGGCGGCGCGCGGGGGCGTCGTTCTTCAGGCGGGCGTCGAGGAAGCGTTCCACCATGCGCGCCATCGCGCCATACGATTGTGCCACCTGGGCGCGCGTGCGGCCGATGAATGCGGCGTCCGGCGCCATGCGCTGCGACCAGGACGAAAAATCCATGTGGTTCGCGGCAGCGAGCGTGGCGAGGTAGACGTCGGCATAGCGCACACGCGCCAGCAGTTCGGTGCCGATAGCGCCCTCGTCCTGCAGGCGCGTCATGTACAGCAGCGGGATGCCCATGCGTTCCGGCGTGACGTAGCGCGCGGCGCGCGGGCCGCCGTTCACGTAGTCGTAGGCGGCGCGCAGCGAGCCGTCCAGCGTGACGAGGGCGCGGATGCGGTCGTCGCGGGCCGCGGCCAGCACGCTCGCCAGGCTGCCCCAGCTGTGGCCGACGACGGCGATGCGGTTCGGGTCGGCCTGCGCCAGCGTGTGGGCATAGCCGACGAGGAAGCCGATGTCGTCGGCCTGGGCTTCGGCGCCTTCCAGGTCGGCCGTCATCGCGTGCGAGCGCGGGCCCAGCGAGGGCGTGGCGAGCACGATATAGCCGTGGCTCGCCAGGTATTCGCACAGGTCGGCGTTCTCGATCGCGTAGGCGCTGTGGCTGGGCGCGTAGATCACGACGGGGAATTTGCCCGGACGTTCGGGCGCGTCGCGCAGGGCGCGCACGGGGTTCGCGAGTGCACGCTGGACCTGCGCTTCGCGCGTTTCGACGAGCGCGTCGGTGGCGCGGCGCACCTGGTCGGGCATGCGGCTGAATTCTTCCTCGGTCGCGACGGTCGTCACGTAGTCGCGGTACGTCATGGCGCCGCCGGTGCCGATGGCCGGATACCAGACGAGCGTCTGCAGCGGCCGCGAGCGGTCGCCGCTCGTGGCCTGCGCCGTGACCGGATTGCGCGGGTGCTGGTAGACGCGCGCCCGGTCGTACTGTTGGCGGACGTGGAAGCCGACACGGTACGGGCCGGACGGTGCGGACGGCATGAAGTCGGCGGCCGCGGCGGTGTGCGCGAGGACGAGGGCGAACAGGAAGGTGGTCAGGGTCCGGAACATGGGTCGTTGGGCGTGGTGGTGTCCGAGGCTGAGACAGGTGTTTCTTTGGTTGCAAGATTATATGCTGAATTGGCATGAAAACTGTCGCGAAAGCGTGGCGGATCGTGGCCGTTGCGGCAAGGAGGGCCGCCGAATCCGCTAAAATGTCGGATTCTTCACCTCTTACCAACATCATGACTCAGGACGAACTCAAGCAGGCTGTGGCCCGCGCCGCCATCGATCACGTGGTCGACGGCGAAATCATCGGCGTCGGCACCGGCTCCACCGCCAACTTCTTCATCGACGAACTCGGCAAGATCAAGTCGCGCATCAAGGGCGCCGTGGCGTCGTCGGAAGCGACGGCGGCCCGCCTGCGCGGCCACGGCATCGAGGTGTTCGACCTGAACGACGTCGCGGCGATCTCCGTCTACGTCGACGGCGCCGACGAGATCAACGCCGGCGGCGCCATGATCAAGGGCGGCGGCGCGGCGCTGACGCGCGAAAAGATCGTCGCGTCCGTGTCGGGCAAGTTCGTGTGCATCGCCGACGGCTCCAAGCTGGTCGAGACCCTGGGTACGTTCCCGTTGCCGGTCGAAGTCGTGCCGATGGCCGCGAATGCCGTCAGCCGCAAGCTGGCCGCGCTGGGTGGCCAGCCGCGCCTGCGCACGAAGCCGGGCAGCACGGACGCCTTCGTCACCGACAACGGCGGCTACATCCTCGACGTGGCCGGCTTGTCGATCACGGACCCGGTGGGCCTGGAATCCGACATCAACCAGATCGTCGGCGTGATCGCCGTCGGCCTGTTCGCCCGCCGCGGCGCCGACGTCTGCCTGCTGGGCACGGGCGACGGCGTCAAGTCGCTGACGTTCTGAGCGGAGCGGACATGAAGCGCGCTCCGGTTCTGCTGTCGATCGCCGTGGCGGCCGCGTTGGGCCTGGGCGGTTGCTCCCTGTTTCATCACCGCATGCCGGCACCGGCCGCGCCGGCCGCACCCGTGGCCGCCGCGGCGCCGGCCGTCGAGACGATTCCATTCCACACGGGCGTGTCGTCGGCCACCGTCGAGAAGATGGCGAAGCAGCAAGGTTGTACGGGCGGGCAGGGCGCCGGGCTGATCACGCAGCCGGGGCCCGTCGAGGTCTATCGGATGCGCTGCGAAAGCGGGACGATGAGCGGGAAAGTGTTCATGGCGCGGTGCGAACTGCGCCAGTGCAGGCAGATGTAGGGTGGACGGCGCCGCCGTCCACCCTACCTGATCAGGCGGCCGGCGGCACGTAGCCGGCGGCCTCGTCGGCGCCTTCGCCGAAGAAATGGCGTTCCATCTGCGTGGCCAGGTATTTGCGGGCGCGCGCGTCGGCCATGTTCAGGCGGTTTTCGTTGATCAGCATGGTCTGGTGCTTGAGCCAGCCATCCCACGCCTCTTTCGACACGCTTTCATAGATGCGCTTGCCCAGTTCGCCCGGGTACGGCGGGAAGGCAAGGCCTTCGGCTTCCTTGTTCAGTTTGACGCAGTGGACGGTGCGGGCCATGTTCTTGCTCCTGGTTCGGTATCGGAAAAACGTGATTATAAGGCGGCCGGGAAAAAGCTACCTGCCGTGAGCGACGAAAGTTACTTGCCGTGAACATCGAACGTTACTGCAGTGAACAACGACTGTTACTGCGGTGAACATCGAACGTTACTGCGGTGAGCAACGACCACTACCTGCCGTGAACAACGTCGCCCCTGCGAAGGCAGGGGCCCAATTTGCGCGCGTGGCGGCGCAACGGGATCGGCGGATTACTTGGGTTCCCGCGTCCGCAGAACGACCGTTTACTTGGGTTCCGTCTGTCGCGGGAACGACGGCGTTTTCACAGCTGCTTGATCAGGATCTGCGACCGTCTCTGCCAGTTGTACATATGCGCCCGGTCCTTGGGCAGGTCGTCGACGGTCGCGAGCACGAAGCCGCGCTTCTTGAACCAGTGCGACGTGCGCGTGGTCAGCACGAACAGCTTGGTCATGCCGGCCGCGCGGGCGCGGTTTTCCATGTGTTTCAGGATGCGCTCGCCGTCGCCCTGGGTCTGCGCATCCGGGCTCACGGTCAGGCACGCCATTTCCGCCATCTTCGATTCGGGGAACGGGTACAGCGCGGCGCAGCCGAAGATGACGCCGTCGTGCTCGATCACGGAGAATTGCTCGATCTCGCGTTCGATCAGTTCGCGCGGACGCTTTACCAGCGTGCCGTCCGCTTCCAGCGGTTCGATGAGCTTGATAATGCCGCCGACGTCCTCAATCGAGGCCTGGCGCAGGCTTTCCAGGTTGTCGTGCGTGATCATCGTGCCCACGCCGTCGTGGGTGAACAGTTCCAGCAGCGCGGAGCCGTCCAGCGAGTAGGGCACGATGTGGGCGCGGTCGACGCCGCTGTTGCAGGCCTTGATGGCGTGCTGCAGGTAGAACGACGCGTCGTTCGGCAAGAAACCGGCCTGCAGCACGGCCTCGGCCTGGTGCGACGACAGTTCGCGGATGTCGCCGCCGCCGGCGTCCTTCATCAGCGGCGTCTCGGTGATGAAGACGAGTTTTTCGGCGTGCAGGGCGATCGCGGCGGATACCGCTACGTCTTCCATCGTCAGGTTGAATACCTCGCCCGTCGGCGAAAAACCCAGCGGCGACAGCAGCACGATGTTGTCCTCGGTGTTGAGGATCGGCTGGATCTTGTCGGCCGCGACCTTGCGCGTGACGCCCGTCAGCTCGTGGTCGACGCCGTCGATCACGCCGAGCGGGCGGGCCGTGACGTAGTTGCCGGAGACGATGCTGATATGGGCATTCGACATCGGCGTGTTGGGCAAACCCTGGCTGAACGCGGCCTCGATGTCCAGGCGCAGTTCGCCCGCGGCTTCCTTGGCGCATTCCATCGCCGCGCCGTCCGTGACGCGCACGCCGTTGTGGAAGCGGCCCTCGACGTTGCGCAGCGCCAGCTGTTCGGCCACCTGCGGCCGCGAGCCGTGCACCAGCACGACGCGGATGCCGAGTCCGACCAGCAGCGACAGGTCTTGCGCGAGCACGGGCAGTACGCCGTCCGCGACCAGTTCACCGGGGAAAGCGACGACGAACGTCTTGCCGCCGAAGGCGTGAATATATGGCGCGACGGAGCGCAGCCACTGGACGAATAGGGTAGGGTTTTCCATTTGCCGCATTATAATTCGCTGCGCGACTTGCGCACCAAATCCTCGTAAAAATCAATGTCTGAACAGAGTAACAAGCCCGCGCCGAAGCCGGCGCGCGCACCTTCTCCCGACCGTTCCCCGCAAGCGCCGCGCAGCGATGCGCGCCGCGGCCCGCGTCCGCCCGCGCGCGAGGGCGCGCTCGCGAGCGCGCTCGCACAGGCGCAGGTGCGTGCGCCGCACGACGACGCCGGCGCGCAGGAGCGCCCGGCCAAGCCGCGCGACGGCGGATCGCGTCCGCGCGAAGATCGCGCCGCGCGCGGCGATGGACGCAAGCCCGCGGTTCGGAATCCCCTGCCGCCCATCGTCTTCCCGGAAGAGCTGCCCGTCTCGGGCCGGCGCGCCGAAATCGCGAAGGCGCTGATGGAGAACCAGGTCGTGATCGTGTCCGGCGAAACCGGCTCGGGCAAGACGACGCAGCTGCCGAAGATCTGCCTGGCGCTGGGCCGCGGCGAGAAGGGCATGATCGGCCATACGCAGCCGCGCCGCATCGCCGCGTCGTCGACGGCGAAGCGCATCGCGTTCGAGCTGGGTTCGCCGCTGGGCGAACACGTGGGTTATAAAGTCCGCTTCAACGACACGCTGTCGGCCGGCGCCTGGGTCAAGCTGATGACGGACGGTATCCTGCTGGCCGAGACGCAGACCGACCCGCTGCTCAAGGCCTACGACACGATCATCATCGACGAGGCGCACGAGCGCAGCCTGAACATCGACTTCCTGCTCGGCTACCTGCGGGAGATCCTGCCGCGCCGGCCGGACCTGAAGGTGATCATCACGTCCGCGACGATCGACGCCGACCGCTTCGCGCGCCATTTCGGCACGCCGGACAAACCGGCGCCCGTCATCGAAGTGTCGGGCCGCCTGTACAAGGTCGAGGTGCGTTACCGCCCGGTGGAGCGCGACCAGGAATTCGCGGCCGCCGACGGCAAGCCGGCGTCGAAGGCGCAGGCCGCGCGCGACAAGCGCGACCTGATGGATGCCGTCGTCGACGGCGTCGACGAATTGTGCCGGCTGGGCCAGGGCGACGTGCTCGTGTTCCTGCCCGGCGAGCGCGAGATCCGCGACTGCGCCGAGGCGCTGCGCAAACACCATCCGCCGCACGTGGACATCCTGCCGCTGTTCGCGCGCCTGTCGGTCGAAGAACAGGACCGCGTCTTCCGCACGACCAACGCGCGCCGCATCGTGCTGGCCACGAACGTGGCCGAGACGTCGCTGACGGTGCCCGGCATCCGCTACGTCGTCGATGCCGGCTTGGCGCGCGTAAAACGCTACAGCTATCGCAACAAGGTCGAGCAGCTGCAGGTCGAGCCGATCGCGCAGGCCGCCGCCAACCAGCGCGCGGGCCGTTGCGGCCGCGTCGCGGACGGCGTCTGCATCCGCCTGTACGAGGAAGCCGACTTCCTGCAGCGGCCGAAATTCACGGACCCGGAAATCCTGCGCTCGTCGCTGGCGGCCGTCATCCTGCGCATGAAGTCCCTGCACCTGACGGACGTCGAGACCTTCCCGTTCGTCGAGCCGCCGCAGGGCCGCGCCATCGCCGACGGTTATCAGCTGCTGCAGGAACTGGGCGCCGTCGACGACGCCAACGAGCTGACCCCGATGGGCCGCAAGCTGGCCAAGCTGCCGCTCGATCCGCGCGTGGGCCGCATGATCCTGGCCGCCGTCGACAATGTGTGCCTCAGCGAGATGCTGATCATCGCGTCCGCGCTGTCCGTGCAGGATCCGCGCGACCGGCCGATGGAATACCAGCAGCAGGCCGACGAGAAGCACAAGAAATTCGCGGACGAGAAGAGCGAGTTCCTGGGCTTCCTGAAGATCTGGCGCTGGTTCGAACAGGCCATCGAGCACAAGAAGACGAACCGCCAGCTGCAGGACAACTGCCGCGAGAATTTCCTCTCGCAGGTGCGCCTGCGCGAGTGGCGCGACGTGCATTCGCAATTGCTCACCATCGTCAAGGAACAGGGCTGGCGCCTGAACGAGACACCCGCGACCTACGACCAGCTGCACATGGCGCTGCTCACGGGCCTGCTGGGCAACATCGGGTACAAGATGGAAGAGGAAGGCGGGGCGCAGTCCGGCGGCGCCTACCTCGGCGCGCGCGGCATCAAGTTCCACATCTGGCCCGGTTCCACGCTCGGCAAGAAGGCCGGCAAGTGGGTCATGGCGGCGGAGCTGGTCGAGACGACGCGCCTGTACGCGCGCTGCATCGCGCAGATCCAGCCGGAGTGGATCGAGAAGATCGGCGGCCACCTGCTGAAGAAATCGTGGGGCGAGCCGCGCTGGGAAAAGCGCACGGCGCAGGTCACGGCGAGCGAGCGCGCGACGCTGTACGGCATCGTCGTCTACAGCCAGCGCCGCATCAACTACGCGCTGCACAATCCGCAGGAGGCACGCGAGATATTCATCCGCGACGCGCTGGTCGGCGGCGACTACGAGACGCGTTCTCCGTTCTTCGCCCACAACCACAAGCTGATCCGCGAGATCGAGAACCTCGAGCACAAGTCGCGCCGCCTCGACGTGCTCGTGGACGACCAGCTGATCTTCGCGTTCTACGACAATGAGATCCCGACGGACGTCGTGAACGGCGCGGGTTTCGAGAAGTGGTACAAGGACGCGGCGCGCGACAACCCCAAGCTCCTGTACCTGAACCGCGAAGAGTTGATGCGCCACGAAGCGGCGGGCGTCACGACGGAGCTGTTCCCGAAGACGATGAACGTCACCGGCATCGAGATGGGCCTCACGTTCCACTTCGAGCCGGGCAGCCCGCGCGACGGCGTCACGCTGACGGTGCCGCTATTCGCGCTGAACCAGATCCCGCGCGAGCGCGCGGACTGGCTCGTGCCGGGCATGCTCAAGGAGAAGGTGCAGCTGCTGTTGAAATCGCTGCCGCAGAAGCTGCGCCGCCACTGCGTGCCGCTGCCGGACTACGCCGCGCGCTTCTTCGAGCGCAACGAGGACCCGGTGCGCTTCGGCCGCGGCGACCTGATCGACGCGCTCATCGCCGACATCCACGCGCAGACGGGGGTGCGCGTGATGACGACGGATTTCAAGCTGGAGACCTTGCCCGCGCACCTGTTCATGAATTTCAAGGTCGTGGATGAACACGGCCGCCAGCTCGACATGGGGCGCAACCTGGCCACCTTGCAGGCGGAACTGGGCGGCCAGGCGCGCCAGAGTTTCCAGCGCATGGCGGAAAGCACGCCGGCCGCCGCGCAGTCCGGGGCGAAGCCGCTCGCGCAGCCGCTGGCGGCCAACGCGCCGGCGCCCGTGCCTTCGCATGCGAAAGGAAAGGCCGCGCCCGCGCCGGCGGCCGCCGCCGCGCCGAGCGCCCACACGAACATCACGGGCTGGACCTTCGGCGAGCTGCCGGAACTGCTGGAGATCACGCAGGGCAAGATCACGCTGATCGGCTTCCCGGCGCTCGTCGACAAGGGCACGCATTGCGACCTGGAGGTGTTCGACGACCCGAACGTGGCGGCGCGCACGCACCGCATCGGCCTGCGCCGCCTGTTCGCGCTGCAGTTCAAGGACCAGCTGAAATTCGCCGAGAAGAACGTGCCTGGCCTGCAGCAGATGGGCATGCAGTTCATGTCGGTCGGCACGCCGGACGAGCTGCGCGAGCAGATCGTCAACAAGGCCATCGAGATCGCCTGCCTGCAGGACCCGCTGCCGGTCGATGCCGCCTCGTTCAACAAGCGCCGCGACGAGGGCAAGGGCCGCATCGGCCTCCTGATCAACGAGACCGCGCGCCTGGCCGGCCAGATCCTCGCGGAGTTCCACGGCCTGCCCAAGCGCCTGCAAGGCTTGCCGCAGGCCGTCGCGGGCGACATGCAGGCGCAGTTGCAGGGCCTCGTCCACAAGCGCTTCATCGCCGAGACGGACTACAGCCAACTGGCGCACTTCCCGCGCTACCTGAAGGCGATGAACGTGCGCCTCGAAAAGCTGCGCGGGAATCCGGCGCGCGACGCGCAGCTGATGGCCGAGTGGCAGGCGGCGGCGACGCAGTTCCAGCGCACGGTGAAGAACCAGCCGCTGAAGAACCTCGATCCGCGCATGATCGAGTTCCGCTGGATGCTGGAAGAGCTGCGCGTCTCGCTGTTCGCCCAGGAACTGCGCACGCCGATGCCGGTGTCGTCCAAGCGCCTGCAGAAGGTGTGGGAGTCGATGCTGCGCTGAACCGGGGTCAGAGCCCGATTTTTGGCAATTTCCTGAAATCGGGCTCTGACCCCGAAGTTTGCTACAGTTGACATCCCATCACTGTCAGCGACCGCATCATGACCGACCTCCTGCTCGCCATCGTCCACCACCTGATCGTGTTCGGTCTCGCGGCCGTGCTGGCCGCCGAACTGGCGCTGATGCGGCCTGCCGCGATGTCGCCGCACACCGTGCGGCTGCTGGGGCGCTTCGATGCGGCGTACGGTGTGATGGCGCTGGCGATCCTCGTCGTAGGCTTCCTGCGCGTGAAGTACGGCGCGAAAGGCCCCGCCTTCTACATGCACAACCCGGTGTTCTGGGCGAAGATTGCCGCCTTCGCCGTCGTGGGCCTGGTCTCGATCCGGCCCACCCTGCGCATCCTCGGCTGGCAAAAACTGGCGAAGGCGGATGCGGCGTTCGTCCCGGCGCTGGACGAGGTCAATGCGCTGCGCCGGACGATGCTGCTGGAGATCCACGTGTTCGCGCTGATCCCGATCTTCGCGGCGATGATGGCGCGCGGCGTCGGCTACAGCTGAACCTTACGCGGCGGCCGCCGTGCCCGCCGGCAGCAGGCGGTACGACGCCAGGTCGCGCGCCAGGCGGCCGGCGAACCAGCCGTTGAACACGCCGAACAGGCCGCACACGGCGCAGGCGAACAGCGTGTCGTGGCGCAGCTGCGGCGCGACGGACAGCGCCACGGACGCCACGTACTTCGTGAAGAACACGGCCATCATCATGACGAGCGGCAGCCGGCTACCCAGCACGCGCACGTGGCCCGGCACGTTGCCGGCCTCGATGCGCCGGCCGCCGGCCAGCCCGGCCAGCCCGGCCAGCAGCGCCATGCCGGCCGCCGCCAGCGCCCATGCGGCCAGCGCCAGGCCGCCGAGGCCGAACTTCGCGTTCATGTCCTGCAGCGACAGCACCAGCATCACGGCCGGGATCATGACCAGCTTGCGGAGTTCCAGGTCGCGGTCGCGCATGGCGATCATGCCGCGCTGGACGAGGAAGGCGAGGATCGCCCAGACGTAGAACGGGGTGTGGGTCAGGATCTGGATCAGCATGGCGGGCTCCTTGAATGCGTTAAGTGGTGCCACTGTGCCGGGACGCCGGTCCGTCCGTGCGCCCATGCGACGAGATGCCGCAGCGCGGCGCGAAATGCGGCGGGATGGCGCGAAGTGCGGGCGGCGCGCGCGTCTTTACGCAGCTTTACAGTGGTTGACGGCGCTTAACGTTCCCCCATCCGACAATGCGTCGCGCGCCTGGCATGCCGCATCCATACCGATAAGCCGGGCCGGATACTCGTTTCGTAACCCAGGGGGACCCATGGACCATTCACATCACAGCCTTGCCGAAGACCTCGAGCGCATGCTCGCCACCGAGACCAGCCGGCGCCGCTCGCTGCGCTGGCTGCTCGCGTCCGCGGCCGCCGTGCCGCTCGCGAGCTGCGGCGGCGGCAGTTCGAGCGCCGGCACGACGGCATCGACGGCGGCGTCGACGACCGGCGGCACGACCGCCATCACCGGCACCACCGGCACCACGACGACGACGGGCACCTGCGCCGTCATCCCCGAGGAAACGGGCGGCCCGTACCCGGGCGACGGCACCAACAGCAACGGCAGCGGCGTCGCGAACGCGCTGACCCTGTCCGGCATCGTGCGCAGCGACATCCGCACGAGCGTGGCGCCCGGCAGCGCGACGGCGGCCGGCATTCCGACGACCCTGAAACTCCAGATCGTCAACGTGGGCGCGGGCTGCGCCAGCGTGGCCGGCGCCGCCGTCTACCTGTGGCATTGCGACCGCGACGGCAATTATTCGATGTATGCGAGCGGGCTGACGAACGAGAACTACCTGCGCGGCGTGCAGGAGGCGGACAGCACGGGCACCGTCACGTTCACGACGATCTTCCCGGGGTGCTACTCGGGCCGCATGCCGCACATCCACTTCGAGGTCTATCCGAGCCTCGCGAAGGCGGCGAGCGCGTCGAACCGCATCAAGACGTCGCAGATGACCTTCCCGATGGCGACCCTGAACGAAGCGTATGCGACCACCGCCTACAGCGCCAGTTCGCGCAACCTGGCCTCGATGAGCTATGCGACCGACAACGTGTTTTCCGACGGCACGTCGCTGCAGATGGCGTCCGTGAGCGGCGATCCGGTCAACGGCTATGTCGTCACGCTGACGATCGGCGTGTCGTTGTGATGGCTCGACCGGCGTACTAGGCGGGTTTGCCGCCGTTCAGTCCCAGGTAGCGCCCGTCCTCGGCGACGTGCGCCGGATCGACGTCCATCACACTGTCCGACATGGGCGTCAGCTTGTTGAGGATGATGAATTCCATCGTTGCGTATCCATGCGACAACGTCTCGTCATGATCGTCCGGGTACTGTGCGTAGCGGTAGACTTTTACGGTCATCGAGACCTCCAGTTCAGTGTTTGGCGTCCATTGTTGCCAGGGTTCAGTCGCCCAGCACCGTGACGACGACATGGCGACTATGCTCGGCCACCCGGTGCTCCCACAAATAAATGCCCTGCCACGTGCCGAGCAGCAGCCGCCCGTCGCCGACCGGTACGGTGACGCTCGTGGACGTCAGCATGGTGCGCACGTGCGCGGCCATGTCGTCCGGGCCTTCGGTGCGGTGGCGGTACGCGGGGTCGCCGTCCGGCGCGAGGCGCCTGATGATGGTTTCCAGGTCGTGGCGCACGTCGGGATCGGCGTTTTCCGTGATCAGGAGGGAACAGCTGGTGTGCTGGACGAACACGTGCGCGAGCCCGCAGCGGATGCCCGAGCGGGCGACGGCGTCGGCGACGGCGGACGTGATGTCGCGGCTGCCGCGTCCGAACGTGTTGAATTCGAGGGTGGACTGGTAGGGCATGGACGGCTCCTTGCGTTGCCGTCCATGCTACACGAGGTTCAGGGTGCGGCGGAGAATGCGTCGTGCGCGGGGAAGCGCGCCGTCATCCATTCGCGCGAGAGGCGCAGCGTGTCGATCACGTCGGCTGGCAGCGTGTCGAGGATGGCCGGGTCGTCGCTCGGCGTGTCGGCCAGCAGGCTGGCCACGTGGATGATGCCGCCCAGCTGGCAGAACGGGTGCGCCGCCATCGGGTCGGACGAATTTTCCAGCGCCCGCACGATCTTGTCGGGGAAGTTCCAGCGGCGGCCCAGTTCGGCCGTGATCTGGCCTTCGGACAGGCCCAGCAGATGCTGCTCGCGCTCCCAGCGGCCGCCCGGCAGGTGCGGCAGCTGCTCGATCTCCGCGAACGTCGTCGGCGCCACCTGATAGATCAGCAGTTCGCCCAGGCGCAGCATCATGCCGGCCAGCCAGGCTTCGCTGCCGTCGATGCCGAGGCCGCCCGCCAGCCATTTGGCGTAGCCGGCGCAAGCCATGCTGCTTTTCCAGAACTCGTCGGAATCCAGGCCGGGCAGGGACGGAAAGGAATCGGAGAAGCACGTGGCCAGCGCGAGCGTGCGGATGTGGGCCATGCCCGCGAGCGAGATCGCTTCGTCGAGCGAGCTGACGTTGCGGCGCGAACCGAAGCGGGCGCTGTTCGCCAGGCGCAGCAGCTTGGCCGTCAGCGCCGGGTCGCGCGCGATGACCGCCGCGACCTTCCTGGCGGACGCGTCCTCGTCGTCGAGGGTCGCGATCAGGGCGTGGGCCACTTCGGAAATCGTGGGCAGTTTGACGTCGTCAAAAAATTGCGCAAGGCTGATCATGGATATCTTTCATCGTACGGTGCTGGGTGCAGTGTAAGCCTTGACGGTATTGCCTTAGCGAATTATTTTAGGTTTCCGAGAAAATTGTTGCGGAGGCGTCTTCGCATACAATCAACTTTGAATTTGTAACAAAGAAAAACAAATGTAAAGGCAACCTAAACATGGACCTGCGGTAAGGTTGCCTGCCTTTACAAAACCTTACGCATCAGGGATCCAATGACATTCAAGCCTTCCTTCTCCGCCGCATCCGTTGCCGTTCTTGTCGCCGTCCTGAGCCTCGCCGGCTGTGGCGGCGGCGGCGGCGATTCGTCGTCCGGTACGACCGCCGTGGCGAATCCCGCCCAGTTCAGCGCCACCGACGTCGTCCTCGGCACCGGCACCGAGGCGGCCAGCGGCAAGACCGCGACCGTGACCTACACGGGCTGGCTGTACAGCGACACGGCGACGGACCACAAGGGCACGCAGTTCGACGCCGGGACGTTCACGTTCACGCTTGGGCAGAACCAGGTGATCGCCGGCTTCGAGCAGGGCGTGCTGGGCATGAAGGTGGGCGGCAAGCGCACGCTGCTGATTCCGTCCAGCCTGGGCTACGGCGCGACCGCCAACGGTGCGATCCCGGCCAATTCGGGACTGGTGTTCGACGTCGCGTTGACGGCCGTGCAGTAAAAAAAGGCTGTGTTCGCGTTCGTTATGTGAACTGAATCTGGTTGCGGAGGTCATACGTATCGTCGAGTTAACTCATGAGGAGTGACGATGCGCGGCCTACCCTTCGACGACGTGTTCACGCTGTTGTCGGCGGCGCAGCTCTCGGCTACCGACCTGGTCCGGCTGCGCGAATGGATCGCTGGTCTGTCGCATCCGGCCGAATGTATCGCCCTGATCGAACAGGCCGCCAGAGGCCGGCCGTGTCCGCGCTGCGGTTGCGGTCGCGTACACCGCTGCGGCCAGGCGAGCGGCCTGCAACGCTTTCGGTGCCTCGCCTGCGGACGCAGCTATAACGCCCTGACCGGCACGCCGCTCGCTCGTCTTCGCAAGAAAGAGTGCTGGCTACCGTTCCTGCAATCCATCCTCGAATCGCGCACGGTGCGCGACGCCGCGCGCGTGACCGGCGTGCACCGGACGACCAGTTTCCGGTGGCGCCACCGGTTCGTGCCCGGCGCGATGCGCGACCGTCCGGCAATGTTGACGGCCATCGTCGAGGTGGACGAAACCTATCGTCTGGAATCGCAGAAGGGGTCGCGCAGCCTGACGCGGCGGCCGAGAAAGCGCGGCGGCGTGGCCAGTCGGCGCGGGATCAATCGTGAGCACGACTGCCTCCTCATCGCGCGCGACCGTACGGGGCAGACGCTGGACTTTCATACGGGCCGGGGCCAAGTGACGGCTGCGCAATTGCATGCGTGCCTCAAGCCGGTATTGCCGGCCGATGTGTTGTTGATCAGCGACGGGGCCGCGGCGTATCGTCGTTTCGCCGTGCAAGCGGGCATCACGCACGAGGCGGTGAACGTGAAGGCTGGCGTGCGGGCGCGCGGCGCGATCCACATCCAGAACGTCAACAGCTGGCACAGCCGTTTCAAGAGCTGGCTGGTGCGCTTCCGCGGCGTCGCGAGCCGCTATTTGATCAATTATTCGGGCTGGCAACGACTGCTGGATGCGCGGCGGCTGACGACGCCTGCGCACCTGTTGTGCGCTGCGGCGCAGCGCGGCTAGGCGGCAGCGCTCGCTTACCTACATAACGCGAACACAGCCTAAAAAAACGGGGCCGCGCGGCCCCGTCGTCCGATGCCGTCAGTGCGCCGGCTTCAAATAGCCGTGCATGCCGAGCCAGCGCGCAAAGGCGTCGAACCAGCCGGTGCTGGTGGTCGTCTTGGGATACATGCCGAAGCCGTGGCCGCCCTGTTCGTACAGGTGGAATTCGACCGGGCGCCGCGCCGCGCGCCAGCTGTCGACAAGGCCGTAGCCGCCGTTGCCGAACAGCGGGTCGTCCGCCGCCAGCGCGACGAACAGCGGCGGCGCGTCGGCCGGCACCTTGACGGGCGCCAGCGGCCCGTAGATGTCGCCGAGGAACGCCGGCTTCGCGTCCTCGCCATGCAAGGCCGTCGCCATCGTCAGCATCGCGCCAGCGGAAAAGCCCAGCATGCCGATGCGGTCCGGGTCCACGTGCCACGCCGCCGCCCGCGCACGCACGAGCGCGAACGCGGCGCGCGCGTCGGCGATCTGCGGCGCCAGCGTGGATGCGGAATCGCGCGGTGCCGGCGGCCGCGCGGCGCCCGAGAACATCTGCGCCAACTCGCGCGCAAACGCATCCATGTCCTGCGGCGTCTGGTTCAGGCGGTATTTCAGCACGAACGCCGCCACGCCCTTGCCGGCCAGCGCCTTCGCGACGTCCCAGCCCTCGTTACTCATCGACAGCGTCTTGAAGCCGCCGCCGGGCGCGACGATCACGGCGGCGCCCGTCGCCCTTGCCGGATCGGGCAGGAACGGCGTCAGCGTCGCCACCGTGACGTTGCGCGCGAAGGTGCTCCCGTACTGCGTGTGCCAGCTCTCCTGCGCCTTCGCGCCCGGCAGCGGGCCGGTGGCCAGCACGATGGCGTCCGGCTGCGCGGGCGCCGCGATGGGCGTCATCCTGTCGTTCTGTGCGTGCGCCGGCGCGGCGAGCGCGCAGGCCAGGGCGAGCGCGCCCGCGCCGGCCAGCTGGCCGAATCGATGTGTCGTCTTCATGGTATCTCCTCGTGTCATTGGGCCAGTACGACGGTCTGCTTCAGCGTGAGCGCGCCGTCCTGCTGCGCGGCCCCGGTGCCCGGCTGGCCCGAGCCGACGCTCAGCCGGTACTGGCCGGGCGTCAGTTGGCGGATGCCGTCGCGCGTGACGAAACTGAGGTCGCGCGGCGTCAGCGCAAAGCTGACCTGGCGCCGCTCGCCGGCCTTCAGCGACAGCCGCTGGAACCCGCGCAGCGCCAGGCGCGGCGCACCGTCGGACGCGGGCGGCGTCAGGTACAGTTGCGCGACCTCGTCGCCGTCGCGCGTGCCCGTGTTGGCGACTTCCGTCGTGACGACGACGCCATTCTCGGGCGCACCGTGGACCGGTTCGATGCGCAGCGGCGCATAGCGGAACGTCGTGTACGAGAGGCCCGCGCCGAACGGATAGACCGGCGTGCCCGTGTAGTAGCGGTAGGTCCGGCCCCGCATCGAATAATCGTCGAACGGCGGCAGGTCTTTGATGCTGCGATAAAAGGTGAGCGGCAGGCGCCCGCCCGGATCGGTCTTGCCCGCCAGGACGCCGGCGACGGCGAGGCCGCCCGACTGGCCCGGATACCACGCTTCGAGGATCGCCGCCGCATTCTCCTTCGCCCACGACAGGTCGATGGCGCTGCCGTTCATCAGTACGACGACGAGCGGCTTGCCCAGCGCCTTCGCCCGTTCCAGCAGCGTGCGCTGCGCGAGCGGCAGGTCCAGCGACGTCTTGTCGCCGCCCGCGAAGCCGTCGACCTTGATCGCCATCTCTTCGCCTTCGAGGTCCGACGTCAGGCCGACGACGGCGACGATGACGTCGGCGTCCGCCGTCCCCGCCGCGAGGTCGGCGTCGGGCGCCGTCGAGATCCGCTTCCAGAACAGGCCGGGCACGCCGGAGGAACCCGCTTCGGCCTGGAAGCGCAGCGGATAGCGCTGGCCTTTCTCCAGCCGCACGTCGGTGAGCTTGAGCGGTTCGCCCCATTGCGAATACGTGGCGGCGCGCACGGCGGGCTTGCCGGCCACCGTCAGCTCGCCCTGCACGCCGGTCACGCCGAGCCGGTAGGTGCCCGTCTCCGGCGCGACGAGATAGCCGGTCCACACGACCTTGTGCCGGTCGGCGACGGCTTTCATCTGCAGGGCATGCGATTCCAGCCCCGGTTCGACGCGGACGACGGCCGGCCTGGTGTCGGTGCCGTTGAAGTACTCGGCGCGCAAGCCCGGCTTGCCGTCGGGCGTGCGCAGCGCGGCGGTGGGGACCGGGTCGCCGTCGGTGATCGACGCGCCGGCCGGCACGAGCGTGATGCGCGCCTGCGGCAGCACGCTGCGCAGCCCGGCGACGACGGAGACGGGCGGCGCCGACTGCGTCGACGAATAATTCCCGCGCAGGACGCGGGTGGCGTCGGCCAGCGGGCCGATCACCGCGATCTTCACGCCGGCCTTGAACGGCAGCGTGCCGTCGTTCTTCAGCAGCACGAGGCTCTTCGCCGCCGCCTGCAGCGCGAGGTCGCGGTGCGCCGGCGTGTCGATCGCGTCGACCGGGACCTTGTTCGGTGCCCGCCCGGCCAGGCCCGCGAGGTCGCCGTTGCGGTAGCGCGCGGAGAACAGGCGTACGAGCGCCTGGTCGACGTCGGCCGTGGAAATCAGGCCGCGCTGCCACGCCTCGCGGTAGCGCGTGTCCAGTCCCGTCTTGTCGCCCAGCGTCTGCGTGTTGCACTCGTTGTCGGTCCCGGCCTTCAACGCGACGGCGACCGCGGCGGCGGGATCGGGCGCGTACTTGTGGTGCTCCGAGATGTCGGTCACGGCATCGCAGTCGGAAACGACGTAGCCCTTGAAGCCCCAGGCGCCGCGCAGGTGTTCCTTGAGCAGCAGGTCGCTGCCGCAGGCCGGCTGGCCGTCGATGCGGTTGTAGGCGCACATGATCGATCCGGCCTTCGCATCGACGATGGCGGCGCGGAAGGCGGGCAGGTAAGTGTCCTCGAGGTCGTGGCGCGACACGAACACGTCGGCCACGTGGCGCGTCGATTCCGGCCCGCTGTGCACGGCGAAGTGCTTGGGCGTGGCGACGACGTCGGGCAGGTCCGGGTCGGGTCCCTGGATGCCCCGGATGAAGGCGACGCCCAGCTGCGCCGTCAGGTACGGGTCTTCGCCATAGGTTTCCTGGCCACGGCCCCAGCGCGGGTCGCGGAAGATGTTGATGTTCGGCGACCACGTGTCGAGGCCCGTGCCGATGCGTCCCAGGTGCCCCGTCTCGCGTCCCAGCGTGTGCAGCGCGCGCACCTCGGTGCTGATCGCGGACGCGACCCGGTGCACGAGCGGGGCGTCGAACGTGGCCGCGAGGCCGATGGGTTCCGGGAAGTTCGTGGTGGGCAGCGGCCCGAGCGCGCCGTGCAGCGACTCGGTCCACCAGTTATAGGCGGGGATGCCGAGGCGGGGCAGGGCGGGCGCCACGTTGAGCAGCTGGGCGAACTTTTCGTCCGGCGTCATCTGCGCGACGAGCGCGCGGGCGCGGGCGTCCGCATCCGCGCGCGCATTGGCGGACCGCGCGGCGCCTGGCAGCGCCGCCATGAGCATCAAGGCGCCGCATGCCGCGGTGCGCCGGAAGCCTCTCGATAAGTCTCCTACCTGACCAATTTTTTTGGTCTTATCTTTTTGCATGGGATCTACCTTCAAAGGTGAGATGGGCCGATGCCGGTGTCCGTGCCAACGCGAAGCCGGCCATCGGGGGACGACTGTCATGCCATCGCGCGTTCCGGACTGATAGCCCGGGTGGTGGATGGTTGCGATAACAGTTGGTGCCGGCCCAGCATGCCGTCCACCCGTGACGTGGGCAGGCGTGGGTCGATCACGCGTGTCCGGTCGAGGAGGCGGCATGAGGGCAGGCGAGGGACAATGTAGTGTAGGAATTGTTCAGAAGCCAATAACTTTTTATTGCGAACCGATATCGAAATCGATATTGGTGAGGAGCCGGCCAGCGCGATGGATGAAACGATGGATTTCACACGTAACATAATTGTTATGCGATAACATCTGATGCCCGTGGCGCTCGATGTTGTACTCATGCATCGATTGCGTCATTTGCCGTGCGATCACTTCAGTTTCCTTGAGGTAAATATAAGTCCGGCGGATAATCAGCGTGACCAATCCTGGATCATTTTCCGGCGTTTCCGTTCATGGCCCTTCGCAACCGCTTCGTCTCTGTCCTGTTCGTCGCCGCCACGGTGTTCGGCGCGGCCGCCCACGCCGCGCCGCCCGCGGTGGACGTGCCGGCCGAAGTGGCGCGGATCCAGCGGCTGGCGGAAGACGCGCCCATGCAGGCCCTGGACCGGGTGGAAACCGTGCGCCGCATGCTGGGGCCGGGTGCGTCGTACGAGAACCGGCAGAAACTGTTGCGCATGGAAACCTGGCTGCGGGAAGACCTGGGCCAGCTGGACGCGTCGTATGCGCTGGACCGGACGTCGCTGCAACTGGCCGTCGCCCACGGCGACGCGGCGGGCGCGGCGGAGGCCCGGCTGGGCGCAGTCCGCGAACTGGTCGACAAGCACAGCCTGGACGACGCGCAGGTGTTGCTGGACCAGACGACGGCGCAGGCACCCGCGGACGTGTCGCTGACGTTCAAGGTCGCGGCCGCGAGAACGCAGGGCGACATCCTGAATCTGCGCGCCCGGTTCGACGAGGCGTTGGCGGCGTATCTGCGCGGGTTGCGCCTGCTGCAGGGCGAACCCGGTGAAAGCGGGAAGCGCGCCGCGCTGTACGGCCGCATCGCCCAGGTGTACATCAATGCCGACAATCCCGCCAAGGCGATCGACAGTGCCGACCTGGGCATGGCGGAAAAAAGGATGCCGCTGCGGCCGCTCGCGTCGCTGCAGTTCACCCGGGCCGTCGCCCTGATCAGGCTGGGGCGGGATGACGAAGGCATTGCCGCGTTCGAAAAGGCGCTGGCGACGGCGCTGCGTGCCGGGTTGTTGGGGATGGAAGCGGCGATACGGGGCAATATCGCGGACTATTATCTGATCCGCCGGGATTACGTGCGCGCGGAACAGGAAGCGCGCAAGGCACTGGTCGCATCGATCAAGGTCAGCGACCGGAACGTCATCCAGATGGCGCGCGCCAATCTCGGTTTCGCCCTGATGGGGCAAGGCCGCATCGACGAAGGCACGCCTTATGTCGACGGCGTGATCGCCGAGATGCGCAAGGAAAAAACCACGGCGGACCTGGAAGCGATGCTGGACGAGAAAGGCCGCATGCTGGAGCGCGCGGGGCAGTATCAGCGCGCGCTGGAGATCGTCCGCGAACAGCAGTCGCTGCAGCAGCAGAGTGCCCGCGTGGCGCGCGACCGCGCGATCGCCGCGCTGCAGGAAGAATTCGATGCCCACCGGCGCAGCCAGCAGATCGTGCTGCTGCAACGCGAGAACAAGCTCAAGGATGCGGAGCTGGGCAACCGCCGCACGGTGCAGTTCGCGACCACGTTCGCCGCCGTGCTGACGGTGCTGGCGGGCGTCGTCGTGTACGTGATGTATCGGCGCGCGGCGCGGAGCAACGCCCAGCTGAAGGAATTGAACGGACAGCTCGAATTCAGGTCGACGCACGACGCCCTGACGGGATTGCACAACCGGCGTTCGCTGACGGGCCGGATGGCCGGCCGCGGCGCGACCGGCCGGGACGACCGCCGCCACAATCCGCGCGACGGCGTCGACTGCTTCGTCCTCATGGACATCGACCACTTCAAGAGCATCAACGACCGCTGGGGACACGGCGCGGGCGACGCGGTCCTCGTCGAGGTCGCGCGCCGGCTCGCCGCGGCCGTGCGTGATACCGACATGGTGGTGCGCTGGGGCGGCGAAGAATTCATGATCTACGCGCCCGCCACGGACACGGGCAGCGTCGCCGGCATGGCGGTCCGCATCCTGGAGACGGTCGGCACGGCGCCGGTCGACGCCGGGAGTTGCCGGATTCCGGTGACCCTCACCGCGGGCGTCGTCGCGCTGCCGCCCGTGACGGGCGACGCGTTCGACTGGCAATGCGCCGTGCGCCTGGCCGACTGGGCGCTTTACCAGGGCAAGGCGCAAGGCCGCAACCAGGCCCGCATCGTCACCCGCCTGTGCGCGGCGGCCGCCACCGTGATGGCGGCGCTGGAGCGCGACGGCGACGGCGCCGTGGTCGGCGCGCTGCTGGCGCTGGACTGCGTGCACGGCCCGCGCCAGGATCCGGCGCGCCAGCCGCAGGCCGCCGTGCGCGACGCCGGCACCGGCGCTGGCACCGGCACCGGTGCGCTGCACGTCCTGGCCGGCACCTGAACCCCGGCGCCGGCCCGCGTCAGCCGCGCCGTGCCGCCTCGATGGCCGCGACGTCGATCTTCTTCATCGTCATCATCGCGTCGAACGCCCGCTTGGCCGCGGCCGGGTCGGTGCCGGTGACGGCGTCCATGAGGACGCGCGGCGTGATCTGCCACGACAGGCCCCACCGGTCGCGGCACCAGCCGCACTCTTTTTCCTGGCCGCCATTGGCGACGATCGCATTCCACAAGCGGTCGGTCTCGGCCTGGTCTTCGGTCGCGACCTGGAACGAAAACGCCTCGTTGTGCTGCACGCCGGGACCGCCGTTCAGGCCGAGGCAGGGGATGCCCATGACGGTGAATTCGACCATCAGGATAGTCCCCTGCTGGCCGGCGGGATAGTCGCCGGGCGCGCGGTGGACCGCGCCGACGGCGCTGTCCGGAAACGTCTCCGCATAGAACGTTGCTGCGCCCAGTGCGTCGTTGTCGTACCAAAGGCAAATCGTATTCTTGCTGGCCATGTTCCCTCCTGGTTGATGAGTCGTCGGGGCTGCGTGAACAGCCGCCGGGAACGATAGCACGTCCGCGCCGGCGCCGGCTGCGTTGCGCCGGCGTGGACGGTGTTCACTCCGCCGGTGGTGCGGCCGGTGCCGCCGCCGGGTGACCGGTGAGCGGCAGCTCCGGCAGGAACAGCAGCGCGACGAGCCCCGCCAGCACGATCAGCGCGCCGGCGCCGAAGATGTTGGCGATGGCGTGGCGGTACACGTCCACCGTCAGCGCCTGCACGGCCGGCAGCACGGCGGCGGCGCCGTGCGCGCCCCCGCGCGCGACCGCCGCGATGCCGTGCGCGTGCACCTGGTGCGCGAGGATGGCGCCGGAACCCGTCACGCCGAGCAGGCCGCCGAACGAGCGGAAGAAGGTCAGCATCGCCGTGCCCACGCCGCGCCGCGGGACGGGCAAGGCGTTCTGCACGGCGATCGTCATGTTGGGCATGACGAGACCGAGCCCGGCGCCCAACAGGAAGATGGCCGGTTCGATGATCCAGTAGCCGCGCGCCGTGTCCATGGCCCAGGCGAGGACCGCGAACGCCAATACCGCCGCCGCCAGCCCGGCGACCTGCACGGCCTTGTACTTGCCCGAGCGCGAGAGGACGCGGCCGTTCAGGGTCGACGAGCCGATCATCCCGACCATCATCGCCACCGTCATCATGCCCGAATGGGCCGGGCTGTTGCCCATGACGAGCTGGAAGAACAGCGGGAAGAACACGCTGGCGCCCATCAGGCCCATGAAGGTCAGCGCCATCACGATGCTGGCGACGTTGAAGACGCGGTTCGCGAACAGGTCCGGCGGCAGCACGGGTTCCGGCGCGCGGCGCAGGTGCACGAGCAGCCAGCCGCCCAGCACGACCGTGAGCGCGGCGCAGACCTGCACCTGCGCGGAATCCCAGGCCCATTCGGTGCCGCCCAGCGCGAGGATCAGCAGCAGGGCGGTGATGCACACGGTGAGCAGCACCGAGCCGAGGTAATCGATGCGGTGCGCGTGCGTGCGCACGGGCTTGCGCAGCGAGTGCGCGATGGCGTAGAAGGCCACCGCGCCGACGGGCAGGTTGATGAAGAAGATCCAGTGCCACGACAGCAGGTCCGTCATGATCCCGCCCAGCACCGGGCCGAGGACGCTGGTGACGGCGAACACGATGGCGATCGAGCCCTGGCGGCGCCCGCGTTCCTTCGGCGGCACGAGGTCGCCGATGATGATCTGCGCCAGTGGCATGAAGCCGCCCGAGCCCATGCCCTGGATGGCGCGGAAGGCGATCAGCTGCGTCATGCTCTGCGCGAAGCCGCACAGCACGGAGCCCAGCAGGAACGTTGCGAGCGCCGTGAAGATCATCGGACGGCGGCCGTACTGGTCGGCCAGCTTGCCGTACAGCGGCATCGTCGCGGTGGACGCCAGCACGTACGCCGTGACGACCCACGACAGATGGGCCATGCCGCCCAGGTCGTCGACGATGCGGGGCAGGGCGGTGGCGACGATGCTCTGGTCGAGCGCGCCGAGGCCCAGCACGGCCATCAGGGCCAGGTAGACGGAACGGATTTCGCGCGCGTCGGCGGGGGTTTCAATTTTCATGTTCGGCAAGGATAGTAAGGACGTCGACGGCGCCGGCGAGCGCTTCCATCTGGTCGGGCGACAGGCGCGCGATGCGTTGCGACAGCCAGTCGTGGCGCCGGTCGCGCAGCTGGCGCAAGGCCTCGTGGCCGGCCTGGCTGACGTGCAGGCCGCTGCGGCGCCGGTCCTGGGCCAACGGCGCGGCGCGCTCGACGAGGCCGGCCGCTTCCAGCGCCTTCACCTGGCTGCTCATGGTCGGGCTGCGCACCTGTTGCATGCGCGCCAGCTCGGCCACGCCGATGCCGGGGTGTTCGTGGATCAGGTGCAGCAGCATCGTCTGCATCAGCGACAGGCCCTGCTCGTGGCGCTCGGTGTCGCGCCGCATCTGGCGCACGATGCCCTTGAGGGCGCCGCGCAAGTCTTCGGACAGGCGGTCGACGCGTTCGTTCCGCGGTGTGGTGTGTGAGTTGGTCATCGTGTGATAGGTAGGCTACCTAACTATATTACGCCAGCGGCGCAGCGAGTTCAAGCGGTTCTTCGGGCGCACGCGGCACGATGTGTTTTTGGATACTGTCGATGCATCGGTGACAATGCACGCATTTTTTCGGCGGCGCACCTGCTAAGGTGGCGGCCCTGGCTGTTCAAGATCCGGACAGCAATCATCGCACCGCCACCATGCATTTTCGATTACAACTGGACCGTTCCCTTGCCGTGCTGTCGGAGCGCGGCCTGTCGCGCAATCATGCCGAGCCGCTGCTGTTCCGGCTGCTGTGGAAGCTCGGGGTCAATGTCCGTCCGCCCCATTTCCTCGGCTTCGCCCACATCGCGCTCGGCTACGGCACCTGGTTCGCGGGCGTCTGGGGCGTGTCCATGTGGCTGCTGGTGTGGTCCCAACAGGGCGTCGGCATGCTGGGCCTGGCGCTCAGGGCCGGCATGGCGGGCACGTGTTTCGGGGTGATGGTGGCCTGGTTTTACGCGCGCGAACGCAGGGAATTCGCCTTGCCGGCGTGGGAGTCGCTCGGCCAGGAGTCGCCTGGCCGGAAGTAGCGCGGCAAGAAGTAGTGCGGCCAGGCATAGCGCGGCGGCCGGCTGCGGGTCGCGGGCCGCGGGCCGCGCCGGCGTCAGGCCGCCTGCCGGTCCAGCACGGCCATCACCTCGTCCACGCCGATCTTGTCGACCCAGTCGTCGCGCCGCGCCACCGTGACGATGGTGCTGTTGCGCTTGTCGATCGGCGCCCATTCCGGATTCTTTTGACGCATCAGGGCGATGACGGGCACGTGCACGGCATTCGCCAGGTGCATCACGGCCGTCTCGACGGAGACGATCAGCTTGCACAGGCTGAGGATGGCCGGCAGCTGGAAGAAATTGTCTTCGGCACTGAACAGCTGGGTGCGCGCGAGGTCCTGGCCGGCGAACAGGGCGCGGGCGCGCGCCAGGTCTTCGGGGACGACGTTGACGATGAAGCCGGCATCGCGCCAGGCCTCGTCCCGCCGCATCGTGCGGATCAGTTCGATGACCCGTTCCAGCGGCCACGAGCGTTCGATCGACTTCGAATACGCATTCAGGAATACGACCCTGGACGCCCCGGTGCCGGCGCCGCCGAACCCCCAGGCGGCGAACCGCTCGCGCGCATAGTCCATCCAGCGCGCGGGAATGGACAGCACGGGGTAGCGGGCGGCCGGCGAAATCGTGATGCCGAATAATTGCGTGAACCAGTCGGCGTAGATGTCGCTGATGTGCTGGTCCGGATGCGAGGCGGCGTCGTAAGCGGGAATGAAGGCATCCAGCTTGCGGTAGCAAAAGTGCTTGGGCAGGTCGTAGGGCCGCACGCGCTTTTTCTGGCCCACGACGAAGCCGTGCGGGCTGATCTTGCGCGCGAGGCCCGCATACTTGTGCCGGTCCAGTACGGCGAGCGAGACGACGACCGGGTAATCCTGCCGCCGCGCTTCCTGCAGCGATGCCTTGTACAGCGCCGGGCTGTAGGTTTCGTCGTAGACCTTGTCGATATGCGGGCACTCGGCCAGCCAGTCGTACAGGGCGTATTTTTTCAGGTGCGGCCAGTCCGCCGCCCGGTTCGTGCGGCGGCGTTCGTCGACCCACAGGTGGATCTTCAGGTGCGGGAAGGCGTGCGCGAACGCGGCGAAGCAGCTTTGCAGGTAAGTGAAGTCGCCCAGCGCCAGGTGAGCGATGAACAGGATCTTGTCGGAACGGGCCAGCAGTGCGCGGTCGACCAGCGCCGTGCGCGACACCGTGTCCGCCAGCCAGTCCGCCTCGAATGCGGCCGGATCGGCCTGCCTGAAATTGATGGCGGCGCCAGGATGCGCCTGGCCGCCCCAGCTGTCCAGTTTCAGCGTCTGTTCACTCGAGATTTTCATGGTCAAGAAAAAAGCGCATGGTCATGGGACGTTTCCGTGAAACAGTAAAGACAAAGGACGTGAAGATTGTAGGGGCGAATGGCCGGCGTAGAGCCGGCGGCGCTGTAAAGTTGGGTAAAGCTTTTGTTAAGAATTAGCAGATTTCAATGACGTCCGTATGGCATGCCGGCGCGGCCTGCAGGTGGTTGATTAGTAAATATTGCACCCCGTCAGTCTGCCAGATTGCGTGGAAAAGCGATGCACTGTTGAGGTTACAAGTTGTAACGACACGAAGTCGGGACGACACATATCGTGCGGCATGGCGTATGGACGCCATGCCGAATCGGGCACTGCCGGCCCGGACCGTCAGCCGATGTTGCTGCCGCGGATCTTGCTCAGGTCGGTATCGCTGCCGGCGGTGCCGGGCCGCGGATCGACGCTGCCGCCAGCGCCCCCGCCTGACATTGCGCTGCCGGCACCCGTGCCGGTCGAGCCGGCATGGCCGGCGCCCATCGAGCCCATGCCGGCGCCCACGCCCGTGCCGGCGCCGCCGGCCGTGCCGCGCATCCCCACGTTCGGCCCCATGCTGGGCGCGCCGGGACGCGTGGGGTCGGTGCCGTAGAAGCTGTGGATGTGCTGGGCCCACTGGGTGTCGGCCATGTCGGGCCAGGCATCCTTGTCGAACCCCGGCGCGTTTTGCAGGCGCTGCTTGTCGATGTCGAGCACGAAGCGCTTGTTGACGGTGTCCAGGTGCAGGGCTTGCCAGGGCACGGCGAACAGCTTGTCGCCCATGCCCATGAAGCCGCCGAAGGACAGCACGGCGTAGGCAACCTGGCCGGTCTGCATGTCGAGCATGATTTCCTTGATGTCGCCCAGGTCGTCGTCGGTGGCGTTGACGACGCTATCGCCGATCAGGGTGTCGGCGCCCATCAGCGCCGGGCCGGGACCGGCATGGCCGGCGCTTTGGCCGGTGGTTTTGTACATGCCATATTTGTCGCGATCTGCGTAAGTCATCTCGTCCTCCTGATGTCGATGATTGCAGGGCCGTCGGTGCGGCGATCCGTTCAGGGTAAGGGGACCGGCCGGCGCGCGTTTGCGTTCACTCAATCGTGTCCGATCGTGGCGCGGGCGGCCCGGCGGATGTCGTGCCGACGGGAGCGATACTAGTCCCTATCCGCGTTGCCGCGCGCTCGCTAGACGTGGGGAAAGAGATATGGCGTCATTGCCCGGCGAGCTGGCCGTCAGGCCCGATACCGATGGCAGGAGGCGCCTCGAGGCTGCGGGCGGCGCAGCCCGCGGCCGCGCGCTCAGTCCAGGTCGGACGCGGCGTGGCGCTCCAGCACTTGCTCCTCCGGTTTGCCGCGCACGCGGTTGACCTTGCGGCCGCGCATCACGGCCGGCCGCGCCAGGATCTCGTCGGCCCAGCGGCGCACCTGCTGGTACTGGTGCACGGCCAGGAATTCGCCGGCGTCGTACAGCTCGCCCAGCACGAGGCCGCCGTACCACGGCCAGATCGCCATGTCGGCGATGGTGTATGTGTCGCCGGCCACGAAGCGGCGCCCAGCCAGCAGGCGATCGAGCACGTCCAGCTGGCGCTTCGTTTCCATCGCGTAGCGGTTGATCGGGTATTCCAGCTTTTCCGGCGCATAGGCGTAGAAGTGGCCGAAGCCGCCGCCGACGAAGGGCGCCGAGCCCATCTGCCACATCAGCCAGTTGAACGTTTCCGTGCGGGTCGCGATGTCCTTGGGCAGGAACGCACCGCCGAATTTTTCCGCCAGGTAGACAAGGATGGACCCCGACTCGAACACGCGCACGGGCGTGTCGCCGCTGCGGTCGACGAGGGCCGGGATCTTCGAGTTCGGATTCACGCCGACGAAGCCGCTGCCGAACTGGGCGCCTTCGTTGATCTTGATGAGCCAGGCGTCGTATTCCGCGTCCGTGTGGCCGGCGGCCAGCAACTCCTCGAGCATGATCGTGACCTTTTGGCCGTTCGGCGTGCCCAGCGAATACAGTTGCAGCGGATGCTTGCCGACCGGCAGTTCCTGCTCGTGGGTCGGGCCCGCGATGGGGCGGTTGATGCTGGCGAAGGCACCACCCGACGGCGTCGCCGGGGACCAGACCCGGGGCGGGACGTACGGGGTCGCGAACGGGTTCGTGGGATCAAGCATTGCACTCTCCTTCTGTGGCTCGGTGGAGAAGGATGATGCCCGAAAAGCCATGTTCGTGCTCGGCGCCGCCGGATACGTCGTCGCTGCGGAGGGGGCCGGCGTTGCCGAGGTCTGAACGTCGTGCCCGCGATCCGAACGTCGTCCCCGAGATCCGAACGTCGTTCCCGCGATCCGAACGTCGTTCCCGCGATCCGAACGTCGTCCCCGCGCAGGCGGGGATCCAATTTGCTGGCATCTCGATGACGCTTGAAACTTGGGCCCCGCCTGCGCGGGGGCGACGGTACTCGGATATTCGCCTGCGCGGGGGCGACGCATTCAGCGCAGCAGCTTGAGCCCCGGCGGCAGCGCGTCCCCGAACATGCGCGTGCTGCTTTCCTGGTCCAGCTCGACGACGTCGCGCACCTGCGCGGACCAGCCGGCCGGCGCGCCGGTCGCGGCCAGGCGTTGCAGGACCTGTGCGCGCAGCGCCTCGTCGATGTCGCGCGTGCGGTCGCCCGTCTTGCGCGCGAGGTGGGCGGCGGCGAAGCCGGCCGGCTCGATCCGCTTCCAGTCGAGCTGCATCAGTTCCGCGAGCCAGCGCCCGGCGGCATCGGGCGGCGCCACCTCGTGCGCGCTGCCGTGCAGCGGCGCCCGCGCGCCCACGCGCGCCAGCGCCCACAGGTAGCGCGCATACGTGGCCGCCGCCTTCGCATCGGGCTTCGGCGCCGGGGCGATCGCCATGATGCGGCCGACCATCCAGTCCCCGATCTCGGCCTTGTACGCGGCCGGGATGCGTTCCAGCGACGCGCCCAGGCGCAGCATGTCGTCCTCGTTGCCGTCGACGAGCGTGGCGGGCCGCCTGGCGCGCTCGCCCGGCTCGGCCTGCAGGTTGAAGGCGAAATCGTCGAGCAGGCGCAGCTGCGCTTCCGTCGACAGGCCGCCGGCCACGCGCCGCCACAACGTCCACCATTCGGCGCGCACCTGGCTGTCCTTGACGTACTGGGCGCCGGCCGGGAACAGGGCCCACAGCTGCTGGATGCGCCAGTCGTCGAGCGGATCGCCGAAGCCGGGCCGCAAACACCAGCCGGCCAGGTTCAGCCACACGCGTTCGTGCTCGGCCGAGCGGCGCCGGCCTTTCGCGCGTTCCATCAGGGTGTCGAACAGGCGGCGCAGCAGGGGCGTCTCCCAGCGTTCGCGGCCGCCCAATACGTGTTCGAGCGCGCCGCGCAACTGGCGCACTTCGCGCGCTTCGACCTGCTGGTTGCGCGCGCCGAAGATGCGGTCGATGCGCTGGATGGCGTCGTCGAGCTGCGGATGCTGACCTGCCGCGGCGGCCGGCGCATCGTCTTCGCTGCGCAGCTGGAACTCCAGGCGCCAGCGCTGGCCGCTGCCATCCTCGGCCACGCAGAACATCTCCAGCGTGCCGAGTTCGGACAGCGCGGCCGCCAGTTGCACGGGAATCTCGCTGCCGCGCGCGCCGGCCCTGGCGTCCTGGGCGCGCAGCACGGTGGCGATCGCGGGCAAGCGCACGACGTCGGCGGGATCGAGGTCGACGAGATCGCCGGCGCGCGCATTGCCCGCGTCGCCCACGGCCGACACGAGGTGGAAGCGCACGGGCCGTCCCAGGCGCAGGGCGAAGCTGCGTTCCGCCAGCGTGATCTCGGCGCCGGCGCGGGCGCCGCGCGGCAGCACGCAGACGGCGCGCAGTCGCCCGTCCTTGCGGCCGCCCGCGGGCGCCTCGTCCAGCAGCAGGTAGTAGCTGCGGGCCGACCCGCTCTCGATGGCGGGCGCGAGCCCGGCCCGCGCGAGCGAATACGCGACGGCGCCGCGCGCGACCGCGACGTCCGGATCGGCGTTGTGCAGCACCCGGACCGGCGCGCCGCGCCATGCGGACAGCACGGCGGCGAGCCTGTGCGCCAGCGCTTCGCCGCGGAATACGCCGCCGTTCAGCAGCAGGGTGTCCGGCACCGGCAAGCGGTCGTCGTCAACGAGGCCCAGCGCCGCGCGCGCCGCCTGCGCGTGCTGGCGCAGGAAGCCGGCCAGATGGCGCGTGATGGCCGGGTCGCTCGCATACGGCAGGCCGAATTCGACGATGCCTGCGCGGGCCCGTTGCGGGCCTTCCTGCGCGGCGTTGAGGGGAAAGAAGCCGTCCAGCACGATGCGCTCGGCGTCGGCCTTCGTCAGCGTGGCCGAGCGGCTGGCGCCGACGAGGCGCGAACCGCCGCCGAGCAGGGTGACGTTGACGTCATCCGGCGCATCCGGCGCCAGCAACTGCTCCTTCGCGGCGCGGCAGCGTTCCGTCAGTTGCGCGAGGCGGCCGGCCGACAGGCGCTGGCCGTCGGCGCCTTTCATGCGCGCTTCGGCCAGGTGGGCGAGGGCGAGGTCCATATTGTCGCCGCCGAGGATCAGGTGGTTGCCCACGCCGATGCGCGCCAGCGCGGGTTCGCCATCCTTCAGTTCGACCTTCACCAGCGTGAAGTCGGTCGTGCCGCCGCCCACGTCGGCCACGAGCACCAGCTTCGCATCCGCGAGGTCGGCCGCGAGGGTTGCGCGATGCCGCTGCAGCCAGTCGTACAACGCTGCCTGCGGTTCTTCCAGCAGGCGCACGTCGGCCAGGCCCGCGCGCCGCGCCGCTTCCAGGGTGAGGGCGCGCGCGCCTTCGTCGAACGAGGCCGGGATGGTGAGCACGATCTGCTGGTCTTCCAGCGGACGGTCCGGATGTCGCGTGTTCCAGGCGGCGCGCAGGTGCGCGAGATAGCTGGCGCTGGCCGCGAGCGGGGAGACTTTCGGCACGTCGTCCGGCGCGCCCCACGGCAGGATGGGCGCCGTACGGTCCACGCCCGGATGCGACAGCCAGCTTTTCGCGGACGCGACGAGCCGGCCCGGCGACGCCGCGCCGAGCGTGCGGGCCAGGCGGCCGATGGCCACGCGCTCCACGCCGCCCACGTCGGGCGCGGACCACGGCAGCTGCAGCGCGCCCGCGGCGAGTTCGCCGGCCAGCGGGTGGTAGCGGTTCGACGGCAGCAGCGGCGCCGTGCCGACCTCGCCGGGCGCCACCAGTTGGGGAATGTCGAACGTGGCCACGGTATCGAGCCCGGCGTCGGCATAGGCCAGCACCGTGTTGGTGGTGCCGAGATCGATGCCGACGCGGGCCGGCGTGGACACGGAAGCGCGGTTCACTGCTCGGTGCTGCGGACGTCGAACTCGACCTTCCAGCGCTGCCCGTCGCGCGCCACGGCCACCAGCTCCAGCGTGCCGGCCTCGGTCGCCACCGCGTGCAGCTTGACCTGCACGGCGTCGCCCGGCGTGCGGCCCTCGGCCGGCAGGGTCGCCTGGATCTCGTTCAGTTCCTGCAGCTCGTCCGGGCTCCACGATTCGAGCACGGCGCCGATGTGGTCCTGGCGGCGCACGGACGAACCGAAGAAGCGGAAGTGCACGGGTTCGCCCACGACGAGGCCGAATTCCTGGCCCGGCAGTTCCAGTTCGCTGCCTTCTTCCATGCCGAACGGCGCCACGCACAGCGCTTCCAGCGGCGGTTCGAAGCCGGGGATCGCCGGCATGGACGACTCGATGCCGACGTAGTAGGAGCGGGCCGTGCCGCCGCGGATGCGCACGCCGCCGCCGCGCCGCGCATAGCCGTAGTAGGCGGCGCCGCGGGCGACGGCCAGGTCGAGGTCCGCGCCTTCCAGCATGCGCGCGGGCTGCGCGCCTTCCATGTAGAGCCAGTCGTTGAGGGTGTCCATCACGCGCCTGGACAGGATCTCGGATTTGAACACGCCGCCGTTGAACAGCACGGCGCTCGGGTGCAGGAAGGTGTGGCCCGGATCGACGTTGCCGTTGAAGCCTTCCAGCGCCGCCGTGGCGCCGGCCTGGCGGCCCAGGAAGGCGGCCAGGTGGCGCGTGATGGCGGCGTCCTGCGCATACGGCAGGCCGACCTGCGTCAGGCCCGCGCGCGCGCGTGTCGCCGGCCGCGCGGCGGCTTCCACGCGCGGGAAGAAGCCGTCCGTGATGAACGTGGTGACTTCGTCGCGCGTGAGCTCCGTGCGGATCGAACCGCCGATCAGCTTCGAGCCGCGGCTCGGCACGACGATGGGCCAGGTGGTCGCGTCGACGTCGGCCAGCAGGTGTTCCTTGGCACCGCGGCAGGCGTAGGTGAGGGCGCGCATCTGCCACGCGTCCAGCTGCGTGCCGGTCGCCTGCAGTTTTCTCGCGACGAGGTGGGCCAGCGCGAGGTCCATGTTGTCGCCGCCCAGCAGGATGTGGTCGCCGACGGCGACGCGGTGCGGTTCCAGGTTGCCGTCGCGTTCGAGGATCGCGATCAGCGAGAAGTCGCTCGTGCCGCCGCCCACGTCGACGACGAGCACGATGTCGCCGGCCTTGACCTGCTTGCGCCAGCCGCCGCCGCTGCCTTCGATCCAGCTGTACAGCGCGGCCTGCGGTTCTTCCAGCAGGGTCGGGCTGCCGTAGCCGGCGTTCTTCGCCGCTTCCGCCGTCAGTTCGCGCGCGGCCGGGTCGAACGAGGCGGGGATCGTCACGGTGACGGCCTGCCGTTCGAACGGCGCGTCCGGGTGCGCCGCGTTCCAGGCGGCTTTCAGGTGCTCGAGGTAGCGGGTGGATGCCGCCAGCGGCGAGACTCTGTCGACTTCTTCCGGTGCGTCGGTCGGCAGGATGGCGGCGCGGCGGTCCACGCTCGGGTGGCTCAGCCAGCTCTTGGCCGATGACACGAGGCGGATCGGCGTGCTTGCGCCGCGCGAACGCGCCATGTCGCCGACAACATAAGACAATGCGGGCGCGGCCTGGCCGTCCGCCCAAGGCAGCGCGAGTTCGCCCGGCGCCAGTTCTTCGGGATGCGGCAGGTACAGGAACGAGGGCAGCAGCGGCAGCGCTTCGACCGTGCCGGGGGCGCTCAGCTGCGGGATGCCGAGCACGCGCTGGTCGGCCTGTTCACCGTCGCTGGCCTGGAGGTCGACGTACGACAGCGCGCTGTGCGTCGTGCCCAGGTCGATGCCGATGGCGTAGCGGGCGTCGTGGTTCGGGATGTCGCTCACAGTTCCACCTCCGCCGGGGCGATGATGCTGGCGTCGTGTTTATCCGCCAGCTGCGGCAGGCGCACGTCGCGGGCGCGCCAGCCGCGGTGGCTCAAGGTGCCGGTGAACGGTGCCTTGCCGACGACGTTGCCGGTCAGGCGCACGCTGGCCGCGTCGAAGCCTTCCGGCAGGGTCACGCGCGCGCCTTCCAGTTCGCCGCGCACCGGCTCGATCGTGAAGTGCTCGCGCAGCACGCGCGCGCAGCCTTCGTGCACGAGGCGGGCGGCGGCGCCGATGTCGGCATCCGCATAGACCGTGATGTTTTCGTTGGCGAAGTCGATCAGGCGCGCTTCGCGCTGCAGGAGGCCCAGCAGCTGCAGGGCGGCGTCCGGCGTGGCGATGCGCAGCGGGGCGGGCGCCGGAGCCGGCGTGGGTGCCGGCGCCGGTGCGGGAGCAGGTGCGGCGACGGGGCCGACCTGGTCGTCGCGCACGCGCGCGGCGAATTCGGCGTCGCCCAGGGTCTTGAAGAAGGCGCCGAAGGCAAGGGACAGCCGGCTCCAGAAGGATGGCAGGTTGGTCGGTTGGCTCATGTTCTTGTATGGTTTGCTAAATGGCGGTTCGTCAAAGGGCGCATGATACCAGTTGGGCCGCCATCAGTTCGACAACGGAGGCGATCCGGCGGGCCCGGACGGCAACGCCTCGGCGCCGGTCAGCAGGGCGCGCGCATAGACGTCGAAATCGTCCAGCCCGCGCTTGATGATGGTCACCAGCGCAGGCAGCGGCGCGGCCTGGTAATCCCATTCGGCGCGGCAGAATTCGCCCGTGCGCTTGAGCTCCTCGGCCAGCGCCGCCTCGATCCAGCCGTTGTCGGCCAGCAGCGTGATGATCTCGCGCTCGTCGCGCGCCGGGCCGAGACCCTGGTCGGCCAGCACGTGGTCGCCCATTTCGACGGCCGCCTCCCAGGCGCGGATCACGTTCAGGGTGGCCGCGTCCTGGCGCGTGATGTCGCCGACGAAGGTGGTCGGGTCCTTCTCGTATTCGTCGCGGGCACGCTTGCAGCAGCGCTCGATGGTGCCCGTTTTGCTGACCAGCAGGTCTTGATCCATGTTTCCCTCGCTGCGGGACGAGGAAGGTCCCGCTCCAGGGAATAACTTACAACAAGAACAACACGGCCGCCGCACAAGTGGGCGCCAGCGCGCCCAGCAGCAGGCCGATGGCCCCGATCGACTCGTCATTGAAGCCGCGCCGCAGCAGGGCCACGCCGGCCGGATTCGGCGCGTTGGCGATGACGGTCAGGCCGCCCCCGGCCACGGCGCCCGCCACCAGCATGTACTGCGCGCGGTCGGACAGCCCGGCGATCAGCGAGCCGAGATAGGTCAGCGCGGCATTGTCCGTGATGGCCGTGAGGCCCAGCGCGCCGAAGAACAGGGCGGTGGGCTCCAGCTTCGCGACGATGGGTTGCAGCCACCATTGCTGCATCCCGCCCAGCACGACGAGGCCGGCGAGGAAGAAGCCGACCAGCAGCCCTTCCTTGAGGATCAGCGGGTCCTGGTAGCGCGGGTACGCCTGGATGACGCCGAGGAACAGCAGGAAGATGCCGGCGAACAGCACGGGATGGTGGGCCAGCAGCACGATCGCCGTCAGCACGGCCAGGTGGGTCAGTGTCACCAGCGGCGGCATGCGCATGCGCGCCTCGCCGTCGATCGACACGTCGAGCGGGCGCAGGTGCGGTCGCAGCAGGAAGGTCACGACGCTGGCGTTGGCCAGCACGGCGACGAGCGCGCGCCAGCCGAAGTGCGTGAGCATGTGGACGCTGTCCCAGCCCCACGCGGCGGCCACCATCAGCACGGGCGGCGCGGCGTACGACGTCAGGGTGCCGCCGATCGACACGTTGACGAACAGGACGCCCAGCGCCCCGTACTTCAGCCATTCCGGCATCCCCTGGCGGAACACGGAGGGCGCCAGCATCAGGGCGGCCAGCGTCATCGCGGCCGGCTCCGTGATCAGCGAGCCGGCGAGCGGCACGAGCGCGAGGCCGAGCCACGTTTGCGCGACCTCGGTGCGCAGCGGCAGCAGCCGCGCGAGCACGCGCACGATGGCGCGCGCCGCCTCCAGCACGGGGCGCGACGCGGCCACCACCATCACGACGAACACGAACAGCGGCTCGGTGTAGTGGCGCGACTCGGCGTAGTCGATGGCGGCGGCGCTGCCGTCGACGAAGGCCATCGCGAGCATCAGCACGAACGCCCAGAAGCCGAAGACGACTTCCACTTCGCCCAGCAGGTGGAACAGCCCGGCGTGGCGCGGATGGCGGTGCGCCAGCACTTCGAAGAGGCGGGTGGCGAACGTGTGCAGCAGGGCGAGCACGAACAGGACCAGGGCGATCTTGTGCATGGTCGTGGTCATGAAAAAATTCCTTTCAGTTGCCACGTCGTTCCCGCGGCGGCGGGAACCCAGGTTGTATGCGTTTCGATGGCGCATGCAAATTGGGCCCCCGCCTGCGCGGGGGCGACGGTGTTAAAGCGGGTGGACGGTCTTGACGCACGTGGTTTTAATGGCTTCCTGTTTCATCCTGAGCATACGCGGCACCGTCGTGAGTTACCGCGTAGTGATGATCCCGCCATTGTCCCACGACGGGCGCGAACCCTCAGCGCAGATGCGCGCGCAATCCCGTGACGCCGGGCGCGACGTCGTCCGCCAGCACGTGCCGGTCGGGGAAGTCGCCGCCGTTCTGCAGGCGGTACGGCAGCGGCGCGTCGTCGAACAGGGTACGCATGCGCGCCGCCAGGCCGGCCTTGGCCCGCTCGACGCCGGCGGCATCGATGCGGCCCGCGCCGTGCACGGCATACGTGGGCAGCACCTCCATGCCGGGATAGAAGAGGACGCCGTGCGTGATCGGGAACAGCAGTTCGTCGAGCTGGCCGTTGATGCCGCGCGGGCCGTAGTCGGCGGCCGGACCGCCCGTCGTCACGGACAACAGCGCGCGCTTGCCGGCCAGGCCGCCCTCGCCGTAGCGGTGGCGGTTGCCGGCGCCTTGAAAGCCGTAGGCGAAGCCGAAGGCGTACACGCGCTCGATCCAGCCCTTCATGATCGCGGGCATGCTGAACCACCACAGCGGAAACTGGAACACGACGGCATCGGCCGCCATCAGCTTGGCCTGTTCGGCGCGCACGTCGTCCGGCTGCGTGCCGGTGCTGAAGGCGTGGCCGGATTCGTCCACGAACGACAGGCGTGCGCGGTCGACGCGGTCGGGGAAATCGTGTTCGTCGTACACGGCCTTCCAGCCCAGCGCATATAAATCGGACTGGATCACTTCATGGCCCTGGGCGCGCAGTTCGGCGCGCGCGGCCTGCACCATCTGCGCGGTGAGCGAGTGGGGATCGGGGTGGGCGTGCACCAGCAGAATGGTCTTGGTTGCGGTCTTCATCGTTGTGCTCCTCGGTTGGCGATGAATGCATTCTGGGCGCGCCCGGGGCGGCCGGGAATGCCAGCCGGCTTTTGGGGTAGTATCCAAAAAATGGATATCAAGAGACTCGACTTCAACCTGCTCGTGACCCTCGACGCGCTGCTGGCCGAGCGCAGCGTGAGCCGCGCCGCGCAGCGCCTGAGCCTGAGCCAGCCCGCGCTGAGCGCCCAGCTGGCGCGCCTGCGCGAGATGCTGGGCGATCCGCTGTTCGTGCCGAGCCACCGCGGCATGACGCCCACGCCGCTGGCCCTGGGCCTGCAGGCGCCGCTCGCGGCGGCCCTCGCGCAGCTGCGCGACGTGGTGACGTCGGCCCGTGCCTTCGATCCCGCGCGCGACGAGTTCACCGTCCGCATCGCGGCGTCGGACTATGTGCAGGCGGCCCTGCTGCTCGACTTCACGCTGGCGCTGCGCCGGGAGGCGCCCGGCCTGCGCATCGCGCTGCGCGCGGCCGACGCCGCGCGCCTGGAAGCGCAGATGGAACAGGGCGCGATCGACCTGGCCGTGCTGACGCCGGACGGCATCGCCGACGCCCTCCGTTCGCGCCGGCTGTTCGAGGAGCGCTACGTCTTCATTGCGCGGCGCGGCCACCCGGCGCTGCGCCGTCCGCTGGACGTACGGCGCTTCTGCGCACTCGAACACGTGATGGTGTCGCCGCGCGGCGGCAGTTTCACCACCCCCGTCGACGAGGTGCTCGACGCGCAGGGCCTGCGGCGCCGGGTCGCCGTGTCGGCGTCGACGTTCCATGCGGTGCTGGACCTGGTCGAGCGTTCCGATCTCGTCGCGCTGATACCGGCGCGCATGGTGGAGGGCCGCGCCGTGCGGCTACGCGTGCTGGCGCCGCCGCTGCCGGTGTCCGGATTCGCCATCCACATGGCCTGGCATAACCGCAATCACGGCGATGCGGCGCAGCGCTGGGTGCGGGAGCGGCTGCTGGCGTTCGCGCGGGAGGCACCCCTCATGAAAAAAACGGAGTCACGCTGAACGTGAATCCGTTTTTTGGTGGGCGCCCACGCTATCTGCGTGGTGCGTCCGGGTGATCAGGCTGGCTGATTAAATCGCGCGGATATTGCCCGCTTTTTCGCCTTTGGGGCCGGTCGAGCGCTCGAACGAAACGCGCTGGTTTTCGGCCAGGCTCTTGAAGCCTTCCGACTGGATGTCCTGGAAATGGGCGAACAGATCGCCGCCGCCTGCGTCGGGCGTAATGAAGCCGAAGCCCTTGGAGTCATTGAACCATTTTACGGTGCCGGTTTGAGTAGTCATTTTTAATCCTTTTTACATGCATGGGCAAAGCGCCCGAAACGCACTTTCGACCAAGGGAGTGTAACGAAGGAAATCAAACGGGACCGGCGGAAGCAGGACGGGAGAGAAAGGCCAACAATAACGACGACTTGATGCAGTGCCCGATGAAAGATACAGGACTTTTCCCTGTTCACCTAATCATTTCCGATTTATTTTTTTCGGCCTGCATGACCGCATTATCGCGCGCGGTCGGAATGGCAACGATTCGATGCGACGCGCTTTTGATAATTGCTGTATCTTATGTTTGCGTGAGCCGGATGTTGCCCGCTTTTTTATTCCTTCCGTTATCCGGCTTTCCACGCACCGCGTTGCCCGGCCCGCGCATCACAAGACAACCACAAGGCTGGAAACAGAACCGCAATGGACGATGCAATCTCCTACGATATGGACGACGCAGTGGCGGCCATGGAAGTGCTGCATGCCGCGCTGACGTTCGATCTCAAAGAACTGGAAGCGAAAATCCTCGCACTGGGCCACTCGGTGACCGCCGTGCCCGTGTCCGACGACCGCGAGCTGGCCGATTATTACGCAACCCGCGCTTCCTTGCACAGCGGATTGGCCAGTATTGCCGAAGTGCTTGCATGGATTCAGTGGAAAACCGAGGAAGATCCCGAAGGCGACGTTGCTATTGCCATTCAACCATTACCAACGCTGCGTGGCTGCTCGATCCATTGAATCTTGCAAGCGTTGAAATCGATCGAATCCATTGTCACGGAGAATAGAATGAGTAAAAACCAGGACGCAAAAAAATCTGCGAAGAAAGAACCCGCCAAAACCGCCAAGGAAAAGAAGGCGGACAAGAAAGTCAAGAAGGAAGAGAAAAAGCGCCAGCAGTGAACGGCGCAAGAATGGGCGGTTCCCGCAACTAGCCCAGGCTCTCGATATACCGCTCGTCCACCTGCGCGCAATACTCGGCGCAGGCCGCGCGCACGGCGGACGCCGCCGCATGCACCGCCACCGCCGCGTTGGTGCAGCGGCTCATCGATACGATGATCGGCGGCGGCACCGGCTGCAGCGGCACCTCCACGAATTCGCCGTTCTCGAGGTGGCTGCTGACGAACAGCCAGGGAATCGCGGCCACGCCGAAGCCGTTCCGGATCAGCTGGATGATGGCGGCCACGGACGGCGAGCAGGTGATTCGGGTCTGTTCGAGCGGCACCCCGCTCAGGCTGGCGAGCCGGGTGACGATGTCTTCCAGCATCCGGTGCGGCGCCGTGCCGCGGCCGAACGTCAGGATCGGGAATTGCAGCAGGCGCTGGGCCAGGCCTTCCCGCTGCGGCGCCAGCAGGCCCTCGCGCGCGATCCACCGTACCGGATACACGGCCAGCGGCTCCGACGTGATCTGGCTGTTGTTGACACCCTCGATGCCCACCACCAGGTCGAGCTCTCCGGCCAGCAGGCGCTTTTCCAGCGTCGTGCTCATGTCCACGACAAGATCGATTTCCAGCTCAGGAAAACTGGCGTTCAGCTGGCGTACGGAATGCGCCAGCCAGCTGTGCACCACCGTCTCGATCACGCCCAGCCGCAGCCGGCCCCGCACCGCGCTGTCCGTGCGCGCCGCCTCGCGCAGGCGCCGCGTCGCATCCACGACCGCCTTCGCGTGGTTCAGCAGATAGTCCGCGTTCGGCGTCAGCCGGAATTCGCGGGTGCTGCGGTCGATGAGTTCCGTCTGCAGCTCTTCTTCCAGCGCCTTGATCCGCAATGAAATCGCCGCCGGCGTCGCGTGCATGGCGCGGGCGGTCGCGCGGACGCTGCGCAGTTGGGCGAGGGTGATCAGGGTTTCGAGGAAGCGGGTGTTCATGGCGTAAAGAATACTTTAAGCATAACGGGAATGGGGAGGAGACGCGTTTAGTAAAACTTAACACATGCGGTAAAAATAAGTGGCTTGGTGGATAGAGAATACGCATCTATGCTTATTTGCATGTCATTACCGAGCTGAAAAAAATGAAACCGATCCAGTTCCGTCACCTGGTCCGCGCGGGTGAATTCCGCAAGCCGACCGCCGGCGTCTGCGGCGGCTTTGCCCAGGCCAACCTCGTCATCCTGCCGGAGGCGCAGGCCCACGACTTCCTGCGTTTTACCCAGCGCAATCCGAAAGCCTGTCCATTGCTCGCGGTCGGCGAGCCGGGCGCGTGGCACCTGCCGGCACTGGGCGCCGACCTCGACCTGCGCACCGACGTGCCGGGCTACTACGTCTACCGCGACGGCGAACTGGCGGACACGCCGGCGTCGCTGGCCGGCCTGTGGCGCGGCGACCTGGTCGCGTTCGCGATCGGCTGTTCGTTCTCGTTCGAAGAGATGCTGCTCGCCGCCGGCATCCCGCTGCGCCACATCGAGCAGGACAAGAACATCGCCATGTACCGCACGAACATCCCGAACGAAGCGGCGGGGCCGTTCGGCGCGAACATGGTCGTGTCCATGCGCCCGTTGAAGGCGCGGGATGCGATCCGCGCGATCCAGATCACCAGCCGCTTTCCCGCGGTGCATGGCGCGCCGGTGCACCTGGGCGATCCGCGCCTGATCGGCATCGCCGACCTGGCGCGGCCCGACTACGGCGACGCCGTCGAGGTCATGGCGGACGAAGTGCCCGTGTTCTGGGCATGCGGCGTCACGCCGCAGGAAGCGATCCGCGCCGCACGCCTGCCGTTCGTCGTCACGCACCGTCCCGGCTACATGCTGGTGACCGACGTGCCGAATGCATCGCTGGCGACGCTGTAAAACGATGACGCTGTAAAAAAATATACCCACAACGGAGACGACATGAATACCCAGGAACTCACGCAGGAGCGCGTGGACGCCGGCCATTTCGGCTGGCTGCGCCAACTGACCAAGGCCGAACGCCGCACCTTCATCGGCTGCAAGGTCGGCTACGCGCTGGACGCGATGGACACGCAATTCCTCAGCTTCGTCATTCCCACGCTGATCGCGACGTGGGGCCTGTCGAAGGGCGATGCCGGCTTGATCGGCACCGTCACGCTGCTCACGTCGTCGCTGGGCGGCTGGCTGGCCGGCATCCTGTCGGACCGCATCGGCCGCGTGAAGACGCTGCAACTGACGATCCTGTGGTTCGCCGTGTTCACGGTCCTGAGCGGCTTTGCCCAGACCTTCGGCCAGCTGCTCGTGCTGCGCGGCCTGATGGGCTTCGGCATGGGCGGCGAATGGACGGCCGGCGCGATCCTGATGGGTGAAGTCATCCGCGCCAAGGACCGCGGCAAGGCGGTCGGCATGGTGCAGGCCGGATGGGCGCTGGGCTGGGGCGTCTCGGCGTTGCTGTATGCGCTGATGTTCTCGCTGCTGCCGGCCGAACTGGCGTGGCGCTCGCTGTTCCTGCTCGGGATCATCCCCGCCGTCTTCGTCATCTACATCCGCCGCTTCGTGGAGGAGCCGGACGTCTTCCTGGCCGCGCAGCGCCGCAGCGAGCACGCGGAACAAGCGCGGTTCACCGAGATCTTCGCGCCGGGCATGATCTCGACGACGCTGCGCGCCGTGCTGCTGACGACCGGCGCGCAAGGCGGCTATTACGCGATCACGACCTGGCTTCCCACGTTCCTGAAGACGGAGCGCCACCTGACGGTGCTCGGCACCGGCGGCTATCTGGCGATGGTCATCGCCGGCTCGTACATCGGCTACATCGTCAGCGCCTACCTGACCGACCGCCTGGGCCGCAAGCGCAACTTCATCCTGTTCGCCGTGGGCTCGCTGCTGATCGCGCTGGCCTACACCCGCTTGCCGGTGACGGACAACGTGATGCTGGTGCTGGGTTTCCCGCTCGGCTTCTTCGTCTCCGGCGTCTTCAGCGGCATGGGCGCCTTTCTCACCGAGTTGTTCCCGACCCGCATGCGCGGCTCCGGCCAGGGCTTTTGCTACAGCATGGGACGTGCGATCGGTTCGCTGTTCCCGTTCGCGATCGGCGCCGCCGGCCAATCGCTCTCGCTCGGCCACGCCATCGGCCTGTTCGCGGCCGGCGCCTACGGCATCATGATCGTCGCCGCGCTGACCCTGCCCGAAACCCGCGGCAAGCGGCTCGAAGCCTGATCCGCCGGCCGTCACGGCCGCATCCCGATTCCACCAGACAGACACACGGGCGCACGGCGCGCCAGGGCAGCGCTTTGCCTGCGCGCGCCCGATATTTTGAAGAGGTAAGACCATGAACCAAGCAACCCATCACGACAACACGCCGCGCCAGCGCTGGCAGTTCTGGATCGACCGCGGCGGCACCTTCACCGACATCGTCGCGCGCAAGCCCGACGGCGCGCTGGTGACGGCCAAGCTGCTGTCCGAGAACCCGGAGCAGTACCGCGACGCCGCCGTCGCCGGCATCCGCCGCCTGCTCGGCATCGCGCCCGACGCCCCGATCACGCCCGACCTCGTGGAAGCCGTCAAGATGGGTACGACGGTCGCGACGAACGCCCTGCTGGAGCGCAAGGGCGAGCGCACCGCGCTCCTCATCACCAAGGGGTTCAGGGACGCGCTGCGCATCGCCTACCAGAACCGCCCGCGCCTGTTCGACCGCCATCCCGTGCTGCCGCAGCTGCTGTACGAACGCGTGGTCGAAGTGGACGAGCGCATCGGCGCGCACGGCGACGTGATCGCACCGCTGGACGCCGCCGCCGTGCGCGCCGACCTCGCGGCGCTGCACGCCGACGGATTCCGCTCGGTGGCGATCGTGCTGATGCACGGCTACCGCTACGGCGATCACGAACGGACGGTCGCCGCCATCGCCGCGGAAACCGGCTTCACGCAGGTGTCGGTCTCGCACCAGGTCAGCCCGATGATGAAGCTGGTGTCGCGCGGCGACACGACGGTCGTCGATGCCTACCTGTCGCCGATCCTGCGCCGCTACGTCGACCAGGTCGCGGCCGAGATGGAAGGCGTGCGCCTGCTGTTCATGCAAAGCAATGGCGGCCTGACGGGCGCGCACCGCTTCCAGGGCAAGGACTCGATCCTGTCCGGCCCCGCCGGCGGCATCGTCGGCATGGTCGGCACGGCGCGCAAGGCCGGCTTCGAGAAGCTGATCGGCTTCGACATGGGCGGCACGTCCACCGACGTGTCGCACTACGCGGGCGAACTGGAACGCGAATTCGAGACGCAGGTCGCGGGCGTGCGGATGCGCGCGCCGATGATGAGCATCCACACGGTGGCGGCGGGCGGCGGCTCGATCCTGCACTTCGACGGCACCCGCCTGCGCGTCGGTCCGGACAGCGCGGGCGCCAATCCGGGCCCGGCCAGCTATCGCCGCGGCGGGCCGCTCACGGTCACCGACTGCAACGTCATGCTCGGCAAGATCCAGCCCGCGCACTTCCCGGCGGTGTTCGGCCCGCACGCGGATGAACCGCTCGACGCCGGCATCGTGCGCGAGAAATTCGCGCAGGTCGCCGCCCGCATCGAACGCGAGACCGGCCGCCGCCGCACGCCGGAAGAGGTGGCCGAAGGCTTCCTGGAGATCGCGGTCGGCAGCATGGCCAACGCGATCAAGTTCATCTCGGTGCAGCGCGGCCACGACGTGACCGACTATACGCTGGCCACGTTCGGCGGCGCCGGCGGCCAGCACGCCTGCCTGGTGGCCGACGCCCTCGGCATGACCCGCATCTTCGCCCACCCGTTCGCCGGCGTGCTGTCCGCGTACGGGATGGGCCTCGCGAGCCAGACGGCGATGCGCGAGCGGACGATGGAAACGGCGCTGGCCGACGGCGGGCTGCGTGCCGCGCTGGACGCGCTGGCGCAGGAAGCGACCAATGAACTGCTGGCGCAGGGCATCGCGCTCGATGCCGTGCGCGTCGTCAAGCGGGCGCACCTGCGCTACGAAGGCACGGATTCCGTCATCATCGTGCAGCACGACAGCGTGGCCTCGATGCAGGTGCAGTTCGAGGAAGCGTACGGCAAGCGCTATTCCTTCCTCATGCCGGACAAGACGATCGTCGTCGAGGCGATCTCGGTGGAAGCGATCGGCGACACCGACGCCGCCGCCGCCCGTGCCGCCGGTCCCGGGCCGCGCGCCACGCCGCTGGCGCCGCACGAGACGGTGCCCGTGTACTCGGGCGGCCAGTGGCACGACAGCGCGCTGTACCTGCGCGCGCAGACGCGGCCCGGCGACCGCATCGCCGGCCCCGCGATCATCGTCGAGGCGAACGGCACCAACGTGGTGGAACCGGGCTGGGTGGCGGAGGTCACGGCGGAGGACGACCTCGTGCTTCAGCGCGTCGCGCCGCGCGCGCGCCGCAAGGCCATCGGCACCGAGGCCGATCCGGTCATGCTGGAAGTCTTCAACAACCTGTTCATGAGCATCGCCGAGCAGATGGGCCTGCGGCTGCAGAACACGGCGGTGTCGGTGAACATCAAGGAACGCCTGGACTTCTCGTGCGCGCTGTTCGATGCCGAGGGCAACCTGATCGCCAACGCGCCGCACATTCCCGTCCACCTGGGCTCCATGGGCGCGAGCATCAAGACGGTGATCGAGGCCAACCGCGGACGCATGCGCGCGGGCGACGTCTACATGCTCAACGATCCTTACCACGGCGGCACGCACCTGCCGGACATCACCGTGATCACGCCCGTGTTCGACCGGGCGGGGAAGGACATCCTGTTCTACGTGGCGTCGCGCGGCCACCATGCCGACGTGGGCGGCATCGCGCCGGGATCGATGCCGGCGGACAGCCGCAGGGTCGAGGAAGAGGGCGTCCTGATCGATAACTTCCAGCTGGTGCGGGCGGGGCGCTTCCTCGAACGCGAGACGGCGGCGCTGCTGCTGTCGGGTGCCTACCCGTGCCGCAACGTGGCGCAGAACATCGCCGACCTGCAGGCGCAGGTCGCCGCCAACCAGAAGGGCGTCGAAGAGCTGCTCAAGATGGTGGACCAGTTCGGGCTCGACGTCGTGCAGGCGTACATGCGGCACGTGCAGGACAATGCCGAGGAAGCCGTGCGCCGCGTCGTCGGCGCGCTCAAGGACGGCAGCTACACGTACCGGCTCGACAACGGCGCCGTGATCCGGGTGGCGATCCGCGTCGACCACGCCGCGCGCACGGCCGACATCGACTTCACCGGCACGTCGCCCCAGCTCGACAACAATTTCAATGCCCCGAGCTCGATCTGCATGGCGGCCGTGCTGTACGTGTTCCGCACGCTCGTCGAGGACGACATCCCGCTCAACGCCGGCTGCCTGAAGCCGCTGAACGTGATCATCCCGGCAGGCTCGATGCTCAATCCGCGCTACCCGGCGGCCGTCGTCTCCGGCAACGTGGAGACGTCGAGCTGCATCACGAACGCCTTGTACGGCGCGCTCGGCGTGCAGGCGTCGTCGCCCGGCACGATGAACAATTTCACGTTCGGGGACGAGGATGTCCAGTACTACGAGACCATCGCGGGCGGCTCGGGGGCGGGCGACGGCTTCCATGGCACGGACGTCGTCCAGACCAATATGACGAACTCGCGCCTGACCGATCCGGAGGTGCTCGAGTGGCGCTATCCGGTGCGCTTGGACAGCTACGAGATCGCACGGGATTCCGGCGGCCGCGGACGCTGGAACGGCGGTAACGGCGGTGTGCGCCGGATCCGCTTCCTGGCGCCGATGACGGCGTCGATCCTGTCGAACAACCGCATCGTGCCGCCGTTCGGCATGGCGGGCGGGGAGCCCGGCAGGTGCGGCCGCAACTACGTCGTGCGGGCCGGCGGCAAGGTCGAGAAACTGGGCTTCGTCGCGACCACGGAGATGTGCGCGGGCGACGTGTTCGTCATCGAGACGCCGGGCGGCGGCGGGTATGCGCCCCCGGCGCAGGAAGCACCGGCGGCCGTCGCCACGCTCCATGACGGCATCCCCGCATAACCACAACCACAACCATAACCATAACCATAACGAGAAAGAGACAATGATGAAAACAATCCTGTGTGCCGGCGCGCTGGCCGCGATCTGCATGGACGCTGGTGCCGCCGACGGCTCGTCGGTCAACGTGTACGGCCTGGTGGACGTCGCGCTCGTGCGCGAAACCGGCGGCAGCGCCGGCGACGTCACCAAGATCACGAGCGGCGTCGGCGCCGGCTCGCGGCTCGGCTTCAAGGGGCGCGAGGACCTGGGCGACGGCCTGGCCGCGATATTCCTGCTGGAGAGCGGCTTCCAGGCCGATACCGGCGCGCTGGGGCAGGGCGGGCTGCTGTTCGGGCGCCAGGCGTATGCCGGGCTGCAGGGCGGCTTCGGCACGCTGACGGCGGGCCGCCAGTACACGCCGCAATACCTGACGGTGGTGCTGGCCGACCCGTTCGGCTCCGGCTACGCGGGCGACACGAAGAACCTGATGGCCCCGAGCGGCAACTCGACCAGCCGCATGGACAATTCGCTGAAATACGTGTCGCCCGGCGTCGGCGGCGTGAGCGCGGAAGTCGTGTACGGCGCCGGCGAAGTGGCGGGCGACAGCGCGGCGGGCCGGCAATTCGGCGGTGCGCTCGACTACAACGCCGGCCCGCTGCATGCGCGGCTCGGCTATCACAACCGCAACAACGGCACGGCGGCGCTCAGGAACGCCGGCAATGCGAAGAACACGGTGCTGGCCGCGGTCTACGACTTCGGCTTCGTGAAGGCGCATGTCGCGTACGGCGTGAACAAGGGCCCGAACAGTTCCCTGCTGCGCAATACGGCGAACCCGTACGGCAGGGCCGGTACGCCGGTGGCGTCGAGCGACAGCCGCGACGTGCTGCTGGGCGCCACGATCCCATCCGGCCCGCACACGTGGATGGTGTCGTGGATCCACAAGGACGACCGCGGCGCGCTCGACCAGGACGCGAGCCAGTACGCGCTGGGCTACCGCTACGCGCTGTCGCGCCGGACCGAGTTGTATGCCGCGATCGCGCACATCGTGAACCGGCACGGGGCAAGCTACACGGTCGGCAGCGCCATCGAAGGGGGATCGGGGAACGGGGCGGTCGATCTCGGGATCCGGCATGCCTTTTGATCGGTGATGCTGCATGGTGGGCTCGGGGAGCCCACCCTACCGAGCTGGCCATGCAAGCGTTACGCGTGGGCGCCGGCGTCGTAGCGACACAAGCGTTTCGGTGGAGCTGTCCACCCTACCATTCAAGAAGATTAACCTTGCCAAAACCTGATGAGAATAGTACTGTATGTTTATACAGTATTTCTTCGCATCAAACATGAATTGCTCAGGTTCAATATCTGCAGCGCCGGAGTCGTTGCATCCGTCGCTCTGGCTTGCCTCGCAGCTGGCGCGTGGTGACACGCGCTGCATCGATACCGGCCATCTCGCCCTGTCGGCCCACTTGCCCGGCGGCGGCTGGCCGACCGGAACATTGGTCGACCTGTTGCTGCCGCAGCCCGGCATCGGCGAAATGCGGCTGCTGCGTCCCGCGCTGGCGGCCGTGGCAACGCGGCGCGTCGTGCTGTTGCAGCCGCCGCATCCGCCCCAGGCCCTGGCGCTGGCCGCGCTCGGGGTGCAGCCTTCGCAACTGATCTGGCTGCGTGCCGGCGGCACGGCCGATGCGCTGTGGGCGGCGGAACAGGTGCTGCGCAGCGGCAGTTGCGGCGCGCTGCTGTTCTGGCAAAACCACGTGCGTGGCGAACACCTGCGCCGGCTGCACCTGGCGGCGCAGGCGGGGGAGACCCTGTTCTTCATGATGCGGCCGCTGGCGGCCGGCCAGGACGCGTCGCCGGCGCCGCTGCGTCTCGCCTTGCGGCCCCAGTCGGGCGGCATCGACATCAGTTTCGTGAAACGCCGCGGACCGCAGCGCGACGCGACCCTGTTCCTTCCATTGACTTCCTACCTGCCCAATCGCCATGCGCCTGTGGATCGGACTACACCTGCCCCGGTTGCCGCTCGAGGTGTTCGCACCGAGCTGGTCCACTGACGCCGGCAGCGTCGTGCTCGAGCAGGAGCGCGTGCTGGTGGCCTCGCAGGAGGCAATGGACGCCGGGGTGCGCGTCGGCATGCGCCGCGGCGGCGTGGTGATGCTGCTGCCCGACGCCCGGCTCCACGTGCGTGCGCCGGCGCTGGAGGCGGAGGCGCGCCAGGCGGTGGCGCTGGCCCTGCTGCAGTACACGCCGCAGGTGACGGAGGGCGCGGAAGCGACGCTGCTGATGGATGTCGGCGCCAGCCTGCGCCTGTTCGGCGGCATCCGCGCGCTGTGCCGGCGCGTGCATGCGAACGTGCGCGCGCTGGGCTTCACGGCCTCGCTCGCGTGCGCGCCCACCGCGCGCGGGGCCTGGCTGCTGGCGCGCGCGAACGCGGGCCGCGCCGTGCGGATGGAATCGCTGCTGCGCCGGCTCGACCGGCTGGCCGTGCTGCTGGCGCCGCCCGCGCGTCCGTTCGCGGACTGGTTCGACGGCATCGGCTGCCATACGCTGGGCGACCTGCGCCGCCTGCCGCGCCCCGGCCTGCAGCGGCGCTGCGGACGCGACCTGCTCGACCTGCTCGATGCCGCCTACGGTCTCACTTCGGAGCTGCACACATGGATCGCGCCGCCCGAGACCTTCCGCGCGCGCCTGGAACTGTACGACCGCATCGACGACGCCGAGCTGCTGCTGGCGGGCGCACGCTGCCTGCTGGTGCAGCTCACGGGCTGGCTGTGTGCGCGCCAGCTGGCGGTGGAGCGCATCGTCCTGCGGCTGGAGCACGAACGGGGCAGGGTGGCATGCCCGCCGACCGGCATCGAGATCGTGCTGGCCGAGCCGGCGTGGCGCGACGAGCACCTGGTGCGCCTGCTCCGGGAACGCCTCGCCAGGCTGACGCTGGACGCGCCCGTGATCGGCCTCGCGCTGGAAGCCGTGCAGGTGCGGCCGATGGCGCCGCCGAATGCCTCGCTGTTCCCCGAACCGGGCGGCAGCGAGGAAGACCGCATGCGCATGCTGGAACTGCTGGCGGCGCGCCTGGGCGCGGACAACGTCCTGCAGCCGCTGCCGCTGGCCGATTACCGCCCGGAGCAGGCCAACGTCTGGGTGCCGGTCCAGCACAACGTCAGCGACAAGGCGCGCAACGCCCAGCTGCCGCCCGACGTGCTGAGCCTGCCGCGTCCGACGTGGCTGCTGGCCCGCCCGATCGCGCTCTTGATGCGCGACCGCCGTCCGTTCTACGGCTCGCCGCTGCGGGTGGCCTCGACCCCCGAGCGTATCGAGGGCGGCTGGTGGGACGGCCCGGAAACGCGCGATTATTTCATCGCCGAGGGACAGGATCACACGCTGTACTGGGTGTATCGGGAACGCATCGGTATCGATGAGCGGGAACCGAGGTGGTTCTTGCATGGCTTGTTCGGATGAGCGGCGACCGACAGTCTTCAAGCCTTGGTACAATAAAATTACTATGAACAAGACCGCCATTTCCCTGATCCTCGGCGTGACATTGTCCGCCGCGTTGTCCGCCTGCGGCGGCAAGACCTCCGCCAACGAGAAGAATTTCGCCGTCACTGTCGGCCAGTACTTCGACAAGAAGGGCGACCTGTGCCTGGACCCCGTGACCTGGCCGGTCGACGTGTACGAAACCGACCTGCGCCAGCAGAAGCTGTACCCGGACGGCGTCGCCGGCCGGATGGCGGCGCTGGAAGCGGCGGGCCTGGCCAGGGGCGAGGACATGGAATTGCCCGGCACCTTTGTCGACGGCAAGCCGAACGGATTGAAGGTGAAGGTCAGGCGCTACACGATGACCGCCGCCGCGCAGCCCTACCTGCGCGCGGACGCGAAAAAGCAGCCGCGCCTGTGCTGGGGCCGCAAGTCGCTGGACAAGGTGGTGCGCTGGGCCGACCCGGCCAAGGTGGGCGACCACGAGGAATCCAGCGTGATCTACACGTACACGCTGTCGAACGTGGCCGCGTGGGCCAGGAAACCGCAGGTCAAGGAGGCGTTCCCCGTCCTCGGACGGACCGTCGACGGCGAGCGCACGCAGAAGGAAAAGCTGTACGTCAAGCTCACGCCGCAGGGATGGGAAGCGCTCGGCCTGAACGACTGAGGCCCGCGCTCGCCGAGGCACCCCGCGGTCACTTGCAAGGCCGCTTGCTCCCGTCGGCCAGCGCATCCGCCTGCGTCCGGGTCAGCACCTCGGGCATCGGTTCGTCGACAGGATTGCCGTCCGCGTCGAAGCGCAGCGGCGCGGGCGGGGGCTCGTCGGGACAGGCCGGCACCGAGTGCGGCAGCGACGCCGCCAGCGCGAACAACTGGCCGCGCAGCGGGACGCGCGCGACGTTGGCATCGATCCAGAGCTGGTAACCGCGCCGGCCCTCGAACCACGACAGCAGCGAGACCGCCGTGCCGGTGTTGTCTTCCAGGACGACCAGTCGCGCCGGCAAACCGTTGATGCGTTCCGGTTCGTCCTTGGGCGCGCGCCAGCTCCTGCTGCCGTCGGCCGACATGTCGTGTTCGAACAAGGTGACCCGGTGCCCGTCCGGCATGCGGAAGCCGCGGTACAGGCGCGAGGGCACATCGCCGACGGATTCGGCCCGGCCGCCGAGGCTCTCGAACCGCGCGAACGGCGTGTGCGCCAGATCGACCGGGGTGAACGCCAGCTTGCGGGTGCTCGATGCGAGCGACTTGAACGAGATATCGAAACGTGCCAGGTCGCCCGGGCAGACACGCTCGAAACCGTTCCTGCGCGTGTCCGCGTCACGCGTCGCCCAGGTGCGCGACCGGTCGACGCCGCACTGGTGCTCGGCCAGTCCGGCGCGCACGAGCGAGCCGCAGGCGACGACGAAGACGATGCCGGCGCCGGCGAGCAGCCAGCGTCTGGCGGGCGACGGCGCGGCCACGGGCAGATTCTTCCACAGGTGCTTGCCGATCGTCGTGCACACCCAGGCCAGCGCCAGGGGCAGCAACGCCATCGCGGCGGTCACGCCCAGCGCGCCCGCGAGCGGGGCATGCATCCAGACGACGACGCCCCAAAGATAGACGCAGGCCCCGGCCAACGTCAGGACATTGACGGCGTGCCCGGCCAGCCACAGCAGCAAGCCGATCGCTTTCTTCATCGATTACAGGCCGCACAGCGGCCAGCTGTCCTTTCCCGGAAAGCACTTCATCGCGTCTTGCAGCGATGCGCAACCGGTCAGTCCCAGGCAGAGGGCAACGAGCGCGACGAATAACAATATCTGGCGACGCATCATGGCTCAGGTCCGCTGCCGCAGCGCGCGCTCGATCTTCTGGTCGGTCTTGTACTGGCTGAGCGAATACACGGCCCAGATCGCGGCCGGCAGCCAGCCGATCACGGTGATCTGCAGGATCAGGCAGATGATGCCGGCGAACGGACGGCCGATCGTGAAAAAGGTCAGCCAGGGCAGGACCAGGGCAATGATGAGGCGCATGCGTTTTCTCCTTGAGTCGAGCGCCCAGCATAGCAATTTCATCGTCCCGAAAGCTCACGCATTCCCACCCGTTCAAGCAAATATTCCCGGCTTGTTCCACAATGCGTCTGTCACCGATTCCCGCAACGAACACCATGCTCACCGAACGTATCGACTTCCCCGGCCCGCACGGCAAGATCTCCGCCAAGCTGGACGCCCCGGCCGGCACGCCGCGCGCCTACGGCATCTTTGCCCATTGCTTCACCTGCAGCAAGGACGTATTGGCCGCCACGCACATCGCGCGCGGGCTGGCGGCGCTCGGCGTGGCCGTGCTGCGCTTCGACTTCGCCGGCCTCGGGTCCAGCCATGGCGATTTCGCCGACACCAATTTTTCATCCAACGTCGAGGATCTCGTCACGGCCGCCGATTACCTGCGCGCGACATTCGCGGCCCCCAGGCTCCTCATCGGCCACAGCCTGGGCGGCGCGGCCGTGCTGGCGGCGGCGCAGCGCGTGCCGGAAGCGCGTGCCGTCGTGACGATCGCCGCGCCCAGCGATCCGCACTACGTCGTGAATACACTGCTGTCCGAGCACCTCGACACGATCGCCCAACAGGGCGAGGCGCGCGTGAAGCTGGCGGGACGCGATTTCAACATCCGCCAGCAATTCGTCGAGGACGCCGCCCGGCACCAGCTGCACGAAAAAATCGCCACCCTCGGGCGCGCGCTGCTCGTGATGCAGGCGCCGCAGGACGACACCGTCAGCATGGACAACGCCACCCGCATCTTCGAACTGGCGCAGCATCCGAAAAGCTTCGTGTCGCTGGACGGCATGGACCACCTGATCTCGCGGCGCGAGGATGCGGCCTACGTCGCCGGCGTCATCTCGGCCTGGAGCGCGCGCTACCTCGCCTCGGAGGCGCCGCATGCATGACTTCGAACGGCGGCGCGACCGCTTCGACTTCTTCGACCGCATGGAAAGCCCCGCGGTCAACCTGTGCTTCACGCTCGACGTGCCGGATTTCCGGCCCTGGTGCAAGGCGCAGGCGCTGGCGCCCTTTCACGTGATGTTGTGCGCCGTGCTGCGCGCGGTGCTCAAGGTCGAGAACTTCCGCTACCGCGTCGTCGACGGTGAGGTGATCCGCATCGACCGTCTCGTGCCGTCGTTCACGGTGATGAACCAGTACGGCGATCTGAACTTCGCCCAGTTCGACTGGACCGACGACGTGCGCGAATTCGTCGCGCGCGGCCAGGCGGCGCGGGAAGCGGCGTCGAACATGGCGGAACTGAATATCAAATACCGCACGATGTCGCCGCGCGAGGCCAAGGACCAGGTGTTCGTCACCTGCATGCCGTGGCTCGACTTCACCTCGATCCAGCACCCGATGGCGTCCCTCGCCACGCCGGACATTCCCTCGCTGGCCTGGGGCCGTTTCCGCGCCGGTCCCGACGGCCTGCAACTGCCGTTCTCCGTGCAGGCGCATCACGGCTTCGTCGACGGCTGGCACATCCACCTGCTGGGCCGTCAGGTGGCCGCCGAGCTGGCGGCGATCATCCGCTGAGCATCCTTGCGTCGTTCCCGCGCAGGCGCGAATCCAAGTTCTGCATGCGTTGCCGCGAGGCGTGCAACCTTGGATCCCCGCCTGCGCAGGGATGACGGTTCAAAGTCACGCCCACCTCAATCGCCACCGCAACTGCTGCCGCAGCTGCAGCTGCCGTCGCCCGCGCCGCCGTCGCCGCACGTGTCGCCCGCGCCACCGTCGCCGCCCGCGTCGCCGTCGGCGAACGCCATGCCGCCGCAGGCATTGTCATCCGTCGCCGCCGCTAGCCTGCGCTCGTGGGCGGCCAGGATCTGCGGCGCGACCAGGCCGTGTGCCACGAGGGCCGCCAGCGCCAGTTCCGGATGCGGCGTGGCGCGCCACATGCCGCGGCCACGTTCGTTCAGGCGCGCGTAGCGGATCTCGCCGGCGCGGTTCCAGTAACCGTGCCCGCCCGGCATGCGCAGGTCGGCGTCCAGCGCGAACAGTGCCGGGATGCGCAGCGTGCCCGGATGGACGCCGTCCCGCGCGCAGCAGGCCGCGAACGCGTGCAGCAGGGCGTTCGATGCGAGGCCGGCGCGTTCGACGTGGGGTATCGCGCTGCCGAAATGGCGCCGGCAGAAGCGTTCCAGCCCGATCGGATCCTGGCGCAGCCAGGCGTGCCATACCGAGTCCGCCGCGTTCGAGGGCAGGGCGCAGGACTGGCCGCTGTGCCGCACCGTGTCGAAGAACCGCAGCAAGCCTTCCGCCGCGCGGGTGAAAAAAAAGGCATCCGTCCGGATGCCTTCGTATTCGCGCGGCGCGTGGTGGCGCCAGAAACTCTCCAACCCCGCCGGCAGGTCCGCCAGCGCGGCCTGCCAGGGGGAAGCGCGCCGCAGCCGTGCGGCGCGCAGGTCGTTCAGCCATCCCATATCGCCTCCTTGTTGTGCTTTGCCGGCACGTTCAGCTTAGGAGGTTTTCATGACAGTTCGATGACTTGCGTCTATAACTTACTTCAGCGCCGCGAAGATCGTCTCCAGGCGGTCCCGCGTGCCCGGGATGCGTTCCAGGCGCGGGTAGCGCAGGCCTCCGCGGTAGTCGAGCGCGATCGTGCGCAGCACGTTACCCTTCCTGACCAGCAGGCGGATCGGCTTGGCCTCCTTCGCGTCCTTCGCGTCCTTGATCGCGGCCTTCAGCAGTTCCGGCTTGTACACGCGGTCGTTGACGGCCATGACGGTCGTGTTGGCGGCGAGGCCGGCGCGGAAGCCGATGCCGTCCCACACGACGTTGCGGACCGCGCCATCTTGCGCCACCGTGAAGCCGAGCGAATACGTCAGGTCCAGCGATTTATTCCGCTCGTCGTAGCCCTTGATGTAGTCCGTCGGCGTGTCCGTGTAGACGAGCTTCCAGCCGGCGCGGGCGAGGCCGTCCAGCGGGGCGCCCGGACCGTGGCCGTCCAGCTTCGCGCGCAGGAAGGCCGCCCAGTCGTACGGCTGGATCTTGTTCAGGGTGGCGACGACGTCGTCGAATGTGTAGAACACGGGCAGGTGGCTGCCGTTGTTCACGCCGTAGAAGGCGCGCGCGAAATCGTCCAGCGAGCGGCGCTCGCGCGACAGTTCGCGGATGCGCGTGTCGATGTCCAGCCAGATCAGCATGCCCTCGACATAGTAATCCTCGCTGCGCTGCCAGTTCGGCCAGCCGAGCGGGCGGCGCGCGTTGAGGATCGGGTCGTAGACGGTGTCCTGCACGGGACGCCACGCGCGGCCCGCGACGCTGTCGTAGCGCGCGGCCATCGCGGCCAGGGCGTCGCGCGCGCCGGTTGCCGAGACGAGGCCGGAACGCGCGGCCAGCACATTGCCCCAGTACTGGGTCTGGCCTTCGTACACCCACAGCAGCTCGTTGTCCATCGGGGTGTTGAAGTTGGGGACGTTCTGGCCGGCCGGACGGCGGAACTTGCCGTTCCACGAGTGCGTGTATTCGTGCGGCAGCAGGTCGCGCCGGGCCTCGCCCTTGGCCCAGTCGGTGAAATAGCCCGGCGTGACGCCGTTCTCGCTGGACTGGTGGTGCTCGCGGCCGATGCCGCCGAATTCGTCGGACAGCGCGAACAGGAAGTCGTAGTGGTCGTAGTGATACGAACCATACAGTTTATACGCTTGTTGCACGAGCGCGCGGTGCGCGGCGATCTGCTCGGGTTTCGCTTCCAGGCTTTCCGGATGGTCGGCGAAGACGTTCAGCGTGACGCGCACCTTGCCGTCCGGGTCGAGGTCGAAGCGCTTGCTGTAGCGGCCCGCGAACAGCGGGGAGTCCATCAGCGTCTCCAGGTCGCTCGTCTTGAAATGGACCTCGTCGCCGGCGCGGTTGTCGGTCTCCAGCGCGGTGGCGTACTGCCAGCCCGCGGGCAGCTTGAGGTTGGCCTGCACGTCGATGCCGCGCGCCACATAGCCGGCCGGGTACAGCGTGGTCGAGATCCACTGCACGCCGAGGATATCGTCCGTCATCGTGATGCGCCCCTGGCCGCCGTCCAGCGGCGACAGGTACTGGTATTCCGCTTCCAGGGTCGTCGCGCCTTCGGGCACGACCAGGTGGAACGCATACACCTGGATCGGGTCGCGCGCCCACTCGACCGGTTTGCCGTTCGCCGTGAATTTCAGGCCCGCCAGCTGGGTGATCGGGCCGTTCGGGCCGTGGTTCGCGGGAATCCAGCGTGGATACAGCAGGGTGAGGGGGCCGGGCTTCACCGGGATCGTCATGTGCATGCGGAAGACCTGCTGCGACAGATCGGTCGCATCGACGTTCAGCACGATGGTGCCGGGGTAGGGCTGGTCGACGGGGGCGGGAACCCCGGCATGCGCCGGGAAGGCCAGCGCCAGCGCGAGCGCGGCGGCCGAGACGGTGGAAGCGAACTTGGAAGCGGTCATTGGCTGAAACCCAGGGAATGGATGCAAACGGCCGAGTGTAGCACCGTGCGCCAGGGCGAAATTCCGGCCGGCAGCGATCCAAACAAAATTTTAGGAGCGGTCGTAAAAAAGATATTTTGTACGGCTTGAAAACGGGGCAGGGTGCCATTAGATTGGTTCCAGCGGATGCTCACGATGAGGTCCGTCAACTTATCGCTTGTACTTTTTAGAGGATATCGAATCATGCGTACTTTTGACCTGTCCCCCCTGTATCGTTCCGCCATCGGCTTCGACCGCCTGGTGAACCTGCTCGAACAACGCGCCGAAACCGCGCCGAGCTACCCGCCGTACAACATCGAACTGGTCTCCGAAGACAAATACCGTATCGTGATGGCGCTCGCCGGTTTCACCCGCAACGAGATCGAGATCACTTCCGAACGCGACACGCTGCTCGTGACCGGCCGCAAACAGAAGGACGACGTGCAGCGCACCTTCCTGCACCGCGGCATCGCCCAGCGCGATTTCGAACAGCGCTTCCAGCTGGCCAACCACGTGAAGGTCGTCAGCGCCGGCTTCGACAACGGCATCCTGACCATCGAACTGGCGCGCGAAGTGCCAGAAGCATTCAAGCCGCGCAAGATCGCGATCGCCGATGCCAACGGCAACACCGACAACGTGCAGGTGCTGGAGCAACCGGGCCAGCAGCAGCACGCCGCGTAATCGCGTGACCGCTTGACACAAAGGCGCTTCGGCGCCTTCTGTCGTTTACCGGTCATGCATGGCGGGCTCGGGGAGCCCACCCTACGGCGCCCGATTCAGGTACGCTGGATACTCCGTGCCGACCGCCGCGCACCGGTCACGGTACCCGATCGACGTAGGGTGGGCACCGGTCACGCTGCCGTCACATCCGCGCTTTATAGTCGGGCACGTCCTCCACACCGTTCCGAACCCGCCACCCTCATGCGACATACCGATCATCCGGACCTGGTGCAACGCGTGCGCCGTGACATCGCCGACAGCTATGACGAGGAACTCGAGCTGGAACTGGACGACCGCGACCTCGATCCGGACACGCTGCTGCCGGCCCACGCGCAGACCGACGCGGAGCGGGAAGCGCGCATGCACTACTTCCGCGAGCTGTTCCGCCTGCAGGCCGAACTGGTCAAGCTGCAGGACTGGGTCGTGCACACGGGGCACAAGGTCGTGATCCTGTTCGAAGGCCGCGACGCGGCCGGCAAGGGCGGCGCCATCAAGCGCATCGTCCAGCGCCTCAATCCGCGCGTGTGCCGCGTGGCCGCGCTGCCCGCGCCGAACGACCGCGAACGCACGCAGTGGTACTTCCAGCGCTACGTGTCGCACCTGCCGGCGGCCGGCGAGATCGTCCTGTTTGACCGCAGCTGGTACAACCGCGCCGGCGTCGAGCGCGTGATGGGGTTCTGCACCGACGCCGAGTACGAGGAATTCTTCCAGACCGTGCCCGAATTCGAGCGCATGCTGGCGCGCTCGGGCATCCAGCTGATCAAGTACTGGTTCTCGATCTCGGACGAGGAACAGAACGCGCGCTTCCTCAGCCGCATCCACGATCCGCTCAAGCAGTGGAAGCTGAGTCCCATGGACCTGGAATCGCGGCGCCGCTGGGAAGAGTACACGAAGGCGAAAGAGATCATGCTGGAGCGTACCCACATCCCGGAAGCGACATGGTGGGTCGTGCAGGGCATCGACAAGAAGCGGGCGCGCCTGAACTGCATCCACCACCTGCTGCAGCAGATCCCGTACGCGGAAGTCGACCGGCCCTCGATCCGGCTGCCCGAACGCGAATACCACGACGACTACGTGCGGCGTCCCGTGCCGCAGGCGATCATCGTCCCCGACATGTATTGATCCCGCGCTCCCGTTGACTTCGCGGACATAGCTGCTATAGTTGGCGCGGCCAGATTGGCAACGTTTCCAATCAGAGGAGATGCCGCATGCGGCAACCGTTCGTCCCCCACCGTATCCTGGCCACGCCGTGGGCCGCCGCCCTCGTTGTCCTCGCGGCGCTGGCGCCGGGCGCCGCCGCCGCGCCGGTGCAGGCCTGGATCACCACCGGCGACCAGTCGCACCTGCTCGCGCGCGCCGCCGATGCGCGCATGGAGGCCAACAACGCCGCCGACCCCGGCGCCGCGACGATCACCGTCGATCCGGCCACGCGCTACCAGGAAATCGCCGGCTTCGGCGCGGCCATCACGGATGCGTCGGCGTACCTGATCCAGCACATGGACCCGGCCCGGCGCGACGCGCTGCTGCGCCGCCTGTTCGGCCGCGAAGGCGAGGGCATCGGCCTGTCGTTCACCCGCCTGACGATCGGCGCCTCCGACTTTTCGCGCACCCACTACAGCTTCGACGATATGCCGCCGGGGCAGTCCGACCCGCGGCTCGCGCACTTCTCGCTCGCGCCGCAGCGCGACACCGTGCTGCCGACCGTGAAGGCGGCACTGGCCATCAATTCGCACTTGAAAGTGATGGCGTCGCCCTGGAGCGCGCCGGGCTGGATGAAGACGAGCGACAGCCTCGTGAAGGGCACGCTGAAGCCGGAAGCGTTCGACGCCTACGCGCGCTACCTGGACCGCTACCTCGCGGAGATGCAGGCCGCGGGCGTGACCGTGTCGGCGCTCACCCTGCAGAACGAACCGCACTTCGAGCCGGACGACTATCCCGGGATGCGCGTCGATCCGTTCAAGCGCGCCGCGTTCATCGGCGGCCATCTCGGGCCGTTGCTGGCGCGTACGCACCCGGGCACCGCCATCTTCGACTGGGACCACAACTGGGACGAGCCGGAGTCGCCAGCCATCGTGCTCTCCGATCCGGCAGCGGCGCGGTACGTGAGCGGCATCGCGTGGCACTGCTACGGCGGCGACGTGCGCGCGCAGGGCCGGCTGCACCGCCTGTTCCCGGCCAAGGACACGTGGTTCACGGAATGCTCGGGCGGGCGCTGGGCGCCGGACTGGGCGCAGAACCTGCAGTATTTTGCGAAGACGCTCGTCATCGACACGACGCGCAACTGGGCGCGCGGCGTCCTGTTCTGGAACCTGGCGCTGGACGCGCACGACGGCCCGCACCTGGGTGGCTGCGCGAACTGCCGCGGTGTCGTGACCATCGATGCGGCCACGGGCGCCGTCACGCGCAACGTCGAGTACTACGCGCTGGCCCACGCCAGCCGCTTCGTGCTGCCGGGCGCGCGCCGCATCGCATCGAGCGGCGACGACAACGTGGCGTTCGCCAACCCGGACGGTTCGTTCGCGCTGCTGGTGGCAAACGGCGCCGCGCAGCCGCGCGCGCTCGCGGTACGCGTGGGCGCGCGGGGCTTCCGCTACACGCTGCCGGCCGCCAGCGTGGTGACGTTCACCTGGCGCGCGGCGCCCTGAAGAGCATTGCGCGCACACACCACGTCCTGATCAGGCGCACCGCGAGATCGCCGTCATCGCCGGCCCGATGACGGTCGCCGACAACGTCGACCGCATCGACGGCTTCATGGCCGAACTGGCCGACGCCGCCGCGTATTCGGCGCCGCGCCTGACGTCCGTGCACATCCCCTGGCGCGAGATGACGAAGAACGGCATCGCCGAACTCCTCAACCTGTGCTACGGCTTCAACCGCACCGTCACGCGCACCTTCCCGGTCAGCGTGAGCCTGCGCGCCTCGGTGGCCAAGCGCCGGCGCGCAACCTCCCGGGCGCCTGCGCGGCCTGCCGATTTTTAAGGAAGGTCTAAGACTGCTGCGCCAATATACTCCCTACGAAAAGCGCAGTCTTCAAACCACTTTCCAATCTGGGAGCACGTCAATGCCTAACGAAGGTACTGTTACTGCCATCACCGCAAAACGTCTCACGCTGGCCCTGTTTGCGGCCGGTGTCATTGGCGGAGCGGTAGGTACGATCGCAGTCGAACACAAGGACGCCGCCGCCGCGGCCGTCGCAACCGCGCCGGCGTCGCCGGCCCCTGTCGCCGCCGCTGCGGCGCCGGTGGCGGGCAATCCGGCCGGCGTGGCCTTGCCCGACTTTACCCAAATCGTCGCCCACAACGGCCCGGCCGTCGTGAACGTCCGCGTCGTCGGTACGACCAAGGTGTCGCAACGCCAGATGCCGCAGTTCGACGAGGACGATCCGTTCTTCGAATTCTTCCGCCGCTTCCAGCCGCAGCAACCGCATGGCGGCGGCGGACGCGGGGAACTCGTTTACGGCGCCGGATCGGGCTTCATCGTCAGCCCGGACGGCGTCATCCTGACCAATGCGCACGTGGTGCGCGACGCCGACGAAGTCACGGTCAAGCTGCAGGACCGCCGCGAATACCGCGCGAAAGTCCTCGGCTCGGATCCGAAGACCGACGTCGCCGTGCTGAAGATCGATGCGAAGAACCTGCCCGTCGTCCCGCTCGGGAACACGCGCAACCTGCAGGTCGGCGAATGGGTGCTGGCGATCGGTTCGCCGTACGGCCTGGAGTCGACCGTGACCGCCGGCGTGGTGAGCGCCAAGGGCCGCAACATCGACCAGAACGGCGTGCAGTTCATCCAGACCGACGTCGCCGTCAACCCCGGCAACTCGGGCGGTCCGCTGTTCAACACGCGCGGCGAGGTGGTCGGCATCAACTCGCAGATCTACAGCCAGACGGGCGGCTACCAGGGCCTGTCGTTCGCGATCCCGATCGACGTCGCGGTGCGCATCAAGGACCAGATCGTCGCCACCGGCAAGGTGCAGCACGCCAAGCTGGGCGTGGGCCTGCAGGACGTCAGCCAGGGCTTCGCCGATGCGTTCAAGCTGCAGTCGCCGGACGGCGCGCTCGTGTCGAACGTCGAACGCGGCAGCGCAGCCGACAAGGCCGGTCTCAAGGCGGGCGACGTGATCCGCAAGGTCAACGGCCAGCCGCTCATCACGGGCGGCGACCTGTCGGCCATCGTGTCGGTGGCCAAGCCGGGCGACAAGCTGGCGCTGGACGTCTGGCGCGACGGTAAAATCGTGCAGATGAACGCCACGCTGGCCAATGCCAAGGACAAGCCGGATCCGTCCAGCCGCGACAACCTCGCCGGCGGCGACAACGGCGCCAAGCTGGGCCTGTCCCTGCGTCCGCTCGACCCGTCCGAGCGCAACCAGTCCGGCATCGCGGCGGGCCTGCTGGTCGAGGATGCGGGCGGCGCGGCGGCGGTGGCCGGCGTGCAGCCGGGCGACGTGGTGCTGGCCGTGAATGGCAAGCCGGTGAGTTCGGTGGGCCAGGTGCGCGATGTCGTCAGGAAGTCCGCCAAGTCGGTGGCCTTGCTGGTTCAGCGTGGAGATGACAAAATATTCATCCCCGTGCCGATCGGCTGACGCATCGTGACGTTTTTCATCCGCATGGGTTTCTGAGAATCGGGGGATTGGATGCGGCTGCTGCTGGTGGAAGACGATACGATGATCGGCGAAGTGGTGCTCGACCTGCTCAGGGCCGAGCACTACGCCGTCGACTGGGTCAAGGACGGCGAGATGGCCGACACGGCCCTGATGCAGAACCAGAACTACGACCTCGTCGTGCTCGACCTGGGCCTGCCCCGCAAGGACGGGCTCGAGGTCCTGCGCGCGATGCGTGCGCGCAAGGACCGCACGCCGGTGCTGGTCGCCACGGCGCGCGACGCCGTCTCGCAGCGCATCGCCGGGCTCGATGCCGGCGCGGACGACTACGTCCTCAAACCCTACGATCTCGACGAACTGCTGGCGCGCATCCGCGCGCTGCTGCGGCGCGCCGCCGGACGCGCTGAACCCATATTCGAATACAAGAACATCACCATCAATCCCGCCACGCGCGAAGTGCTGGTCGACGGCCAGCCGGTCGTGCTGTCGGCGCGCGAATGGGCCGTGCTGGAAGCGCTCGTCGCGCGTCCCGGCGCCGTGCTGTCGCGCGCCCAGCTCGAGGAAAAGCTGTACAGCTGGCGCGACGAAGTGTCCAGCAATGCCGTGGAAGTCTATATCCACGGCCTGCGCAAGAAGCTGGGCAGCGACTTGATCCAGAACGTGCGCGGCGTGGGATATATGGTCCCCAAGGTGTGAGGGTCCCATGAAAGTGAGGGTCACGCATTCCCTGCGCGGGCGGCTGCTGTGGTTCCTGCTGGCTGCGATCACCATCGCGGCCGTCGCGCAGGCGTCGATCGCCTACCGCACCGCCCTCAACGACGCCGACCAGATCTTCGATTACCACATGCAGCAGATGGCGCTGTCGCTGCGTTCGCGCGTGCCGCTGACGAGCGCCGAGGACGCGAATGCCGACGCGCCCATCAGCGGCAACGACGATCTCGTCGTGCAGGTGTGGTCGCCGGACGGCGTGCGCGTGTTCCGCAGCGCGTCGCACGCGCATCTGCCGCAGCGCGCCGTGCTGGGTTTTTCCAACGTGCGCGCGAACGGCACGACGTACCGCATCTTCTCGATCCAGACCGATAACCAGACCGTGCAGGTCGCGCAGGACCTGGCCGTACGGCGCAGCATGGCGAGCAATCTCGCGCTGCGCACGCTGGGGCCGATCGCCGTCATGATGCCGATCCTGATGCTCGTCGTGTGGTGGGTCGTCAGCGGGTCGCTGGAACCGGTCGCGCGCGTGCGCAAGCAGGTGGCGTCGCGCCAGGCGGACGATCTGTCGCCCGTGTCCGAGGCGGGCCTGCCCGACGAAGTGCGTCCGCTCGTGCAGGAACTGAACCTGTTGTTCGGCCGCGTGCGCACGGCATTCGACGCCCAGCAGCATTTCGTGGCCGACGCCGCGCACGAGCTGCGCACGCCGCTCGCCGCGCTGAAGCTGCAGGTGCAGAGCCTGGAGCGGTCCGACAGCCCGGACGCGAAGCGCGTCGCCGTCGGCCGCCTGACGGCCGGCATCGAACGGGCCACGCGCCTGGTCGAACAGCTGCTCGTGCTGGCGCGCCAGGAAGCGAGCGTCGCGCCGCGCCAGCGGATCGATATCGCGGCCGCGGCCAGGCGCGCCGTGGCCGACATGGCCGGCGTCGCGCAGGCCAGGGGCATCGACCTGGGCCTGCCGCGCGCGGACGTCGCCGAGGTCGAGGGGCAGCCGGACGCGCTGATGATCTTGCTGCGCAACCTGGTCGACAACGCGATCAAGTACACGCCGCACGGCGGCACGGTCGACGTGTCGGTGGTGGCGGAAGCGGGCGGCGTGCGCGTGATCGTGGAAGACAGCGGGCCGGGCATCCCGCCGGCGGAACGCGAGCGCGTGTTCGACCGTTTCTATCGCGTGCCGGGCAGCGACGCGGCGGGCAGCGGGCTCGGTCTCGCCATCATCAAGTCGATCGCGGAGCGGCATGGGGCCACGCTGGCGCTGGGCGAATCGACGCGGCTGGGCGGGCTGGAAGCGACCGTCACGTTCCCGGCGTAACGCTTGCGATATGTTGGCGTCCGCGTGGGCTCCCGGAGCCCACGCGGACGCCGGCAGGACGCGAACGTCACTTGCCGGCACCCCGCGCCCACCATGCGGTCAGAACTTGTGCGACAGGCGCGCGAAGTATGCCGCGCCGTTCAGGCCGAACTGCACGCTTTCATACTTGAAGCCATTGTCCGTCTCGTCCGGATTCTGCTCGGTCGGATGCACGTTGAAGATGTTCGTGCCGCCGACGGTCAGCTTGGTCTTGTCGCTGAACGCCCACGTGAACGCGAGGTCGGCCGACGTCTTCGACTTGTAATACTGGTTCGGCACCGGCGGACCATCGAACGTGCCCAGCGTCTGCGGGCCGTAGTGGATGATGCGGAAATCCGATTCCAGCTGGCCGAGCGTGTAGTCGAAGTCCAGCGTGGCCTTGCGGCGCGGGCCGCCCTGTTCGATGAACAGGCGCTCGCGGTCGGACAGCAGCACGTCCTCGTAGCCGGCCAGCACGGCCGGGGCGTGCACGCCCGTCACTTCGGTCTTGCTGAAGTTCATGGCGAGATAGGTGTTCAACTTGCCGCCGCCCACGGTCGTGCGGTGCGACGCGGTCAGGTCCAGGCCTTGCGTGCGCGTGTCGACGGAGTTCACGAAGAACTGCGCCTGGCCCACGCCCAGCGCTTGCAGGGTGGCGCCGAGGGCCGGGTAGTTGTCGGCGTCGAAGCGGCCCGACAGCACGATGCGGTTGTCGATCTGGATGTGGTACAGGTCGGCCGTGACGGAGACGGCTTTCGTGGGCGTCCACGTCGCGCCTAGCGTGTAGCTCTTCGATTTTTCTTCATGCAGCTTCGGGATGCCGGCCGCGTTGGCGACCTTGCCGCCGTTCGGCGCCAGCACGACGTCCATCGGCACGCCCGCGACGAAGTCGGTGAACGTCGACGAGAAGTAGACCTGCTGCAGCGACGGCGCGCGGAAGCCGGTGCTGGCCGAGGCGCGCAGCAGCAGGTCGTCCGTGGCCTTGAAGGCGCCGGCCAGCTTGCCGGTCGTCGTCGAGCCGAAGTCGGAGTATTTTTCGTGGCGCACCGCGGCCTGCAGCTTGGTGCGCGGGGCGATGTCCGCTTCGAAGTCGAGGTAGGCGGCCGCGCTGTGGCGGTCGCGCGAGGTGGCGTCGCCCGGCTGGAAGCCCGGGAAGCCCTGGCTGCCGGCATTGCCGCCGAAGCCCAGGCCGTCGACGTCGTTGTACGAACCCGGCTCGCCGGCGAAGATCTGGTAGTTCTCCTTGCGGTATTCGAAGCCGAACGCGGCGTTCAGGCCGCCGAGGATGTCGTCGTAGAAGCGGCTGAAGTCCGCGTTGGAAGTCAGCTGGCGGAACGAGAAGCCGCCGGCGTCGAACTGCGACGGGCTCACGCCCTTGCCGCCGTTGATCAGGTCCAGGTTCGCGATCGACGCGTTGAGCGTGTGCGCAATGTTGTAGCGCATGCGGTTGTAGCCATAGGTCTGCGAGAAATCGCTGGCCCAGTCGCCGATGCGGGTGCGGTAGCCGATGATGCCGTAGCGGTCGTCGATGTCGCCGTTGATGAACGGGACGAAGCCGTCCGGGTACATGGCGGCGGAGTTGCGCGACGGGACGTCGTCGGAACCGATGCCGCCGCGCGCCCACGCGGCCGACGAGGCGTCGCGGGTCTGGGCGCCGGCCGTCAGGTACAGCTTGCCCGGGCCGACGGGGAATTCGCCGTTCGCATAGACGGTCTCGTTCTTCGACTTGGTGTCGCCGATGATGCGCAGGCTGCCCGGATCCGAGCGGTTGGAGCGGCCGCGGTCGTAGTATTCGCCCGTGATGCCCAGCACGCCGCCGCCGAGGGCGACGCCGCAGTACGCGGACGCGAGCCAGTTCTTGCCGTCGTGCCTGGAGTATTCGCCGAAGCTGGTCACGGCCTCGCAACCGAGATCCTTGCGCAGCTCGACGTCGATGACGCCGGCGATGGCGTCCGAGCCGTATTGCGCGGCGGCGCCGTCGCGCAGCACCTGCACGTCCTTGATGGCCAGCACGGGGATCGCGTTCATGTCCGTGCCCGTGTTGCCGCGGTTGCGCGCGCCGAACAGGTTCACGAGGGCCGTCGTGTGGCGGCGCTTGCCGTTCACGAGCACGAGGGTCTGGTCGGAACCGAGGCCGCGCAGGGCGGCCGAGTCGATCAGGTCGGCACCGTCGGCGCCGGTCTGGCGCGTCGAGTTGAACGACGGCGAGATGTTGGCCAGGGTCTGGGCCAGGTCGAACTGGCCACTTTGCTCGGCGGCCTTGGTCAGAGGGATGTAGTCGACGGGAACCGGGGTATCGATGGACGACGTGTTGCCCACGCGGCGCGAGCCGACGATGGTGACGCTCTGGACGTCGGTGCCGGCGGCGGCCTGTGCATTTTGTGCGAAGGCGGCCGGCGCGAAAGCCAGGGCCGCGCTGCCGTACAAGCCGAGCAGGATGGACTGGCGGATCGGGGTGAGTTTCAAGGGGTATGCTCCGAGGGAAAAATTGCATATTAAAGAATTTCCAAGAAGGCAACCATTTGAACGTCTCATAAGTACAACAAGGAAGGATTAGAATGCCAGCCACCGATCACCCGAAAGGAAAACAGGATGAGCCTCCCTCCACTCCCTACCTATGATGATGTCGTCCAGGCGGCCTCCCGCATCGCCGGCGTCGCCAACCGCACGCCGGTGCTGACCTCGCGTACCGTCGACGAGGCGTTCGGCGCCCAGGTCTATTTCAAGTGCGAGAACATGCAGCGCATGGGCGCGTTCAAGTTCCGCGGCGCCTACAACGCGTTGATGAAGTTTACGCCCGAGCAGCGCCGCGCCGGCGTCGTCGCGTTCTCGTCCGGGAACCACGCGCAGGCCATCGCGCTGTCCGCGAAGCTGCTCGGCATTCCGGCCACGATCGTGATGCCGCAGGACGCCCCCGCCGCCAAGGTCGCCGCCACGCGCGGCTACGGCGGCAACGTCGTGCTGTACGACCGCTACACCGAAGACCGCGAACAGATCGGCCGCGAGCTGGCGCAGAAACACGGCTTGACCCTGATTCCGCCGTACGACCATCCGGACGTGATCGCGGGCCAGGGCACGGCCGCGAAGGAATTGTTCGAGGAAACCGGACCGCTGGACGCCTTCTTCGTGTGCCTGGGCGGCGGCGGCCTGCTGTCCGGCTCCGCGCTGGCCACGCGCGCGCTGGCGCCGGATTGTCGCCTGTATGGCGTGGAGCCGGAAGCCGGCAACGATGGCCAGCAATCGTTCCGCAGCGGCGCGATCGTGCACATCGACACCCCGCAGACCATCGCCGACGGTGCCCAGACCCAGCACCTGGGGAGCATCCCGTTTCCGATCATCCGGCGCGACGTCGACGACATCCTGACGGCGACCGACGATGAACTGGTACAGTGCATGCGCTTCTTTGCCGAGCGCATGAAGATCGTCGTCGAACCGACGGGCTGCCTCGGCTTCGCGGCGGCGCGGCGCATGCAGGATGACTTGCGCGGCAAGAAGGTCGGCATCCTCGTCAGCGGCGGCAACATCGACCTGGCGAAGTTGAGCGGCTTCCTGGCCGGGTGATGCCCCAAACCGGGGTCAGAGCCCGATTTTGGGCAATTTCCAAAAATCGGGCTCTGACCCCGGTTGTCTTGTCGATTTCGCGATGCCTCATCCGTCGTAGGCATGCGGCATCCACTTTCACCAACAATCAGGAGGCATCATGAACAAGCAGATCTTCGTCAACCTGGCCGTCAAGGACCTGGATAAATCGAAGGCATTCTTCAATGCGCTGGGCTATACGTTCAATCCCCAGTTCACCAACGAGAGCGGCGCCTGCATGGTGATCGCGGACGGCAGCATCTACGCGATGCTGCTCACGGAACCGTTTTTCAGGACGTTCGTCGACAAGCCCATCGTGCAGGCGAAGGAAGCGACCGAGGTGCTGGTCTGCCTGAGCTGCGAGAGCCGCGAGGAAGTCGACGACCTGGTGGCGAAAGCCGTCGCGGCCGGCGGCCGGGCGCCGCGGCCGCCGCAGGATCATGGCTTCATGTATGGCCATGGGTTCGAAGACCTCGACGGCCATATCTGGGAACTGGCCTGGATGGCGCCCCAGGCCTGACCTTAGTTCATCGAGTGCAGGCCGATGATGTTGCCCTCGGTATCGTGGACGAGGGCGATGTGGCCGTACTGCCCGATCGAGAACTTGTCCTTGAAGATGCGCCCGCCGTTCGCGACGGCGCGCGCCGCTTCGACGGCGCAATCGGCGCAGCTGAAATACACGATCGTGCTGTTGCCGCCCGCCTTGCATCCTTCCATGTACACGATCGCGCCGGCCGCGCCGCCGGCGTTCGGGTCGCCCGTGAATGCCCACATCTGCAGGCCGGACGCGTCGCCTTCCGACGCGAGGTTGGACAGCGTCACCTGGAATACGGCTTCATAGAAAGCGCGGGCGCGCTTCATGTCGTCCACATAGATTTCGAACCAGCCTACGACGTTTCGTTCCATTTCGGTCTCCTTGATGCAGTGGGTTGAGGGGGTACAACGCCTGTGAATCAAATCGTTTCGACCGCGCCCCCGACGAGGATGGCGCGGCCTTCCGTACGCGTGCGGATCAGGCATTCGCCGCCGGTCGCGCGGCCCTGGCGCAGCCGCATGCCCAGTCCGAGCAGCGCCGTCAGCGCACCGGCCGCGACGCCCGTCGCGCTGTCTTCCAGCCTGGGGTCGAGGTGGTTGAAGTTGCGGCCCTCGAACGTGCCGTCGTCGCGCCGGCACCAGGCATAGATGCCATTGATGCCGGTGTCCTTGCCCCACGCGGCGATGCGCGCGAGGTCGGGCGCGAGGCCGTACAACGCCTCCGTGTCCGCCACCTTGACCAGCAGCTTGGGACTGCCGACCGACGCCACGCGCGGCGGCGTGGCCAGCGACGCGGCGGGCACGCCCAGCAGCACGGCGGCGGTGTCGGCGGTCACGTCCCGCGCCGCTGCCTGCTGCGCGGACAGCCGGACGAAATAGTCGCCGCCGGCGCGCACCAGTTCCAGTTCCTGTCGGTCGACCGCCGTGCGCACGGCGATGCTGCCGGCGTGCGGAGCGCGTGCGAACAGCACGCCCGCCACGGCCAGCGTCGCGTGGATGCACAGCGGGCTGCGCTTGTGCGGATAGTAATAATCGACGGACAGTACGCCGTCGGCGCCGGTGTCGATGAAGACGCAGGTCGTGTCGCGCGCGCGGGCGAGGGCCAGGCGGGCGTCGGCGTCCTGCTCGCCGTGTTCGATGACGAGGGCCGGGTTGCCGGTACCGGGACGGGCACCGAAACAGCGCAAGGAATGGATGTGCATATTTGGCAGGGTCGGGTTCGTTGGCTATACTGTGTTTATGTACAGTATTGCATACTACACCATTTTAGCGAAATTACCATGCCCGATGTTCCGCCGACCCCGCCGTCAATCCCGCCGTCGATCCGCCAGTCGCCGCCCGCGGCCGATCCCCGTGCGGCGGCGGGATTGCCGGCCTATGCGGAACTGTTTTGCCTGTCGAATTTCTCGTTCCTGGAGGGCGCGTCGCATGCGGAAGAACTGGTCGACCGCGCCGTGCAGCTGGGCTACACGGCGCTGGCGCTGACGGACGAGTGCTCGCTGGCCGGCGTGGTGCGCGCGCATGCCGAGGCCAAGCGCGCGCAGCTCCCCCTGATCGTCGGTGCCCATTTCCACCTGCGCCATCCGGACGGCGGCCGCGGGCCGTCGCTCGTGCTGCTGGCGCAAAACCGCGACGGCTACGGCAACCTGGCCGAGATGATCACGCTGGGGCGCACGCGCAGCGAGAAGGGCAGCTACCTGCTGTATCCGTCCGACTTCGACGCGCCCGACGGCGACCTCGCCCACCTGCGCGGCATGCCGGACTGCCTGGCGATCCTGCTGCCGGCGTATCCCGGCCACCTGCCGGAAGACGTCGACCGCCTGCACATGCAGGCCGCGTGGATGGCGCAGACATTCCCGGGCCGCGCGTGGATCGGCCTGAACCTGCTGTACCGCGCGTTCGACGAGGTACACCGCACCACCATCGAGGAAGTGGGCTGGCAGCACCGCATGAAGATCGTCGCCTGCGGCCACGTGACGATGCACGTCCGCTCGCGCAAGCCGTTGCAGGACACGATGACGGCCATCCGCGTCGGCAAGCCGGTGGCGCAATGCGGCTACCAGCTCGCGCCGAACGCGGAGCAGCACCTGCGCTCGCGCGTGCGCCTGGCGAACATCTACCCGCACGCGGCGCTGGACGAGACGGTCCGCATCGCGCGCGAATGCACGTTTTCGCTGGAAGAGCTGCGCTACGAATATCCGGACGAGGTGGTCCCGTCCGGCCACACGGCCGCGAGCTATCTGCGCGAGCAGGCGTGGGCCGGCGCGCACCGGCGCTTCACCCAGGGCATCCCGGCCGGCGTGCAGCGGCAGATCGAGCACGAACTCGCGCTGATCGCCGAGATGCGCTACGAGCACTACTTCCTCACCGTGTACGACATCGTGCGCCATGCGCGCTCGCAGGGCATCCTGTGCCAGGGCCGCGGCTCGGCCGCCAATTCCGCCGTGTGCTACTGCCTGGGCATCACGGAAGTCGATCCGGCGCGCGGCAACCTGCTGTTCGAACGCTTCATCTCGAAGGAGCGCAACGAGCCGCCCGACATCGACGTCGACTTCGAGCACCAGCGCCGCGAGGAAGTCATCCAGTACATCTATCAAAAATACGGCCGCACCCGCGCGGCGCTGGCGGCCGTCGTCATCAGCTACCGGCCCAAGAGCGCGCTGCGCGACAGCGGCCGCGCGCTCGGTGTCGACCTCGCCATCGTCGACAAGGTCTGCAAGCAGCACCACTGGTTCGACGGCAAGGCCGACCTGCTGAACCGCCTGGCCGAGAGCGGACTCGATCCGGCCGCGCCGCTGTCGCAGCAATGGGCGTCGCTGGCCCAGCGCCTGCTCGGCTTTCCGCGCCACCTGTCGCAGCATCCGGGCGGGTTCGTGATGGCGCGCGGGAAGCTGTCGCGCCTCGTCCCCATCGAGAACGCGACGATGGCGGACCGCAGCGTGATCCAGTGGGACAAGGACGACCTCGAGGAACTGGGCCTCATGAAGGTCGACGTGCTGGCGCTCGGCATGCTGTCGATGCTGCGCCGCTGCCTGGACCTGGTCGGACTGCGCCGCGGCACGACGTTCGAGATGCAGGACATCCCGCACGGCGACAAGCCGACCTACGACATGATCTGCCGCGCCGACACCGTGGGCGTCTTCCAGATCGAGTCGCGCGCCCAAATGAGCATGCTGCCGCGGATGAAGCCGTGCGAGTTCTACGATCTCGTGATCCAGGTCGCCATCGTGCGCCCGGGGCCGATCCAGGGCGGCATGGTGCACCCGTACCTGCAGCGGCGCCAGCGCAAGAACGAAGTCGAGTATCCGAGTCCGAAGATGAAACTGGCGCTCGAACGCACGCTGGGCGTGCCGATCTTCCAGGAGCAGGTGATGCAGGTGGCGATCCTCGCCGCCGATTTCACGCCCGGCGAGGCCGACCAGCTGCGCCGCGCGATGGCCGCGTGGAAGAGAAAGGGCAACCTCGAACACTACTACCAGCGCATCGTGGGCGGCATGCAAAGGAACGGGTACGACATGGCGTTCGCGCAGCAGATCTTCCAGCAGATCCAGGGCTTCGGCGAATACGGCTTCCCGGAATCGCACGCGGCCAGCTTCGCGCTGCTCGCCTATGCCAGTTCCTGGCTCAAGTGCCACGAACCGGCCGCGTTTTTATGCGCGCTGCTGAACAGCCAGCCGATGGGGTTCTACAGTCCGTCCCAGCTCGTGCAGGACGCGCGCCGCCACGGCATCGACGTGCGCCCCGTCGACATCACGGTGAGCGGCTGGGAGTCCACGCTCGAAGAGCTGGACGCCCAGTGTGCCGACAATGCGCGCAGCCAGCCGGCCGTGCGCCTGGGCCTGCACATGCTGCGCGGGATGGGCCAGGACGCGACCGACCGCATCGGGATGGCGCGCGCGATCCGCCCGTTCGCCGACGTGGCCGACCTCGCGCGCCGCGCGCAGCTCGACCGGGGCGACCTGCAGGTGCTCGCCGCCGGCAATGCGCTCGGACCGCTCGCGGGCCACCGGCGCCAGGCCTTGTGGCAGGCGGCGGGCGCCGTGCCGGACAAGGACCTGCTGCGGGCAACAAAGCCCGTCGAAGAGGTGCCGGTCCTGGCCGCGCCGAAGGAGGGGGAGGAGATCGTCGGCGACTACCGCGCGCAGGGCCTCACGCTGGGCCGTCATCCGCTGGCGCTGCTGCGCGAGCGGCTGCTGGCCAGGCGGTTCCTGCCGGCCGACGTGCTGCACGACTTCCAGAACGGCCAGCTGGCGCGCGCTTGCGGCATCGTCACCGTGCGCCAGCGCCCCGGCACGGCGAAGGGCGTACTGTTCCTGACCATCGAGGACGAGACGGGCAACATCAACGTGATCGTCTGGCCGCAGCTCGTCGAACAGCAGCGGCGCGAAGTGCTGAACGCGTCGCTGCTGGGCGTGTACGGCGTGTGGCAGCGCGAAGGGGAAGTGCGGCATCTCGTGGCCAAGCGGCTCGTCGACATGTCGGATTGGCTGGGCAAGCTGGATGTGCGCAGCCGGGATTTTTGCTAGCGATCGTTTATCATCACGGGATTCGCGCCCGCGCCGTCCACGATTCCACCCACGATATGACACCTGAAAAAAGCCCGCACTGGGGCCTGGCCATCGACACCGAACGGTGCATCGGCTGCCACGCCTGCTCCGTCGCCTGCAAGGTCGAGAACTCGGTCTACCTCGGCATGTTCCGCACCAAGGTCTATTACCACGACTTCCACGGCAAGAACGCCGCCGGCAAGGATGCGCTGCGGCGCGCCTTCCTGCCGACCCTGTGCATGCAGTGCGAGGACGCGCCGTGCCTCAAGGCGTGCCCCACCGAATCCATCAGCCGCGCACCGGACGGCATCGTGCGCATCGACGTCGACAAGTGCGACCGTTCGCGCGACTGCATCGCCGCCTGCCCATACGGCGCCATCCACATCGACCCGGTGGCGCAGGTGGCGGACAAATGCGATTTCTGCAGCCACCGGCTCGACGCCGGCATGCAGCCGGCCTGCGTGGAAGCATGTCCCGCCGACGTGTTCGCGTTCGGCGACCTGAACGACCCGGGCAGCGCCATCAGCCGTTTCAATGCGAAGCACAAGGCGGACCTCGCCGTGCTCAAGCCGCAGGAACACACGCGGCCCGCCGTGCATTACCGCGGCATCGGCACCGTCGTGCCGCGCGCCGTCGAAAACAAGCTGCCGAAAGGCCGCAACCACGATCCGTTCACCTACGAGATCGACACCTGGGCCGACCTGCGCGCCGACTACGGCACCGCCGTCGGCAACGCGAAGCACGGCACGAAGGGAGACAAGTGATGGAGCGCCGCCATTTTCTCAAGTCCGGCCTCGGGGCGCTGGCCACGCTGGCCGTCGGCGAAACGATCCTGCTGGCCCCCGGCGATGCCGCCGCCGGCGTCGCCGAGCCGCTGAATTACGCGATCGCCGCGGACGGCACCGCGCGCAAGCGCCATATCGACTACGGCAAGGCCACGATGGTCAAGAGCGTGTGCCTGAACTGCTCCACCGTGTGCGGCATCGAGGGTTTCGTCGAGGACGGCAAGGTCGTCAAGATCCGCGGCAATCCGCTCGACCCGAACCTCGGCAACTTCATGACGTGCGCGAAGGGGCAGAGCGGCCCCACGATCAACACGTATCCGGAGCGCCTGCTGTATCCGCTCAAGCGCGTGGGCAAGCGCGGCGAGGGCCTGTGGAAGCGCATCACGTGGGATGAGGCGTACGACGAGATCGCGGCGCGCATCCGCAAGAGCATCGCCGCCGGGCACCCGGAGCGCGTCGCGATCCACCAGGGCCGCTCGCGCTACGCCTCCGAGTTCGCGCGCTTCCTGAACGCGATCGGCTCGCCGGTGCTGCTGAACCACCGCGCCCTGTGCTCGTCGAACAAGCGCGCCGCCAATTACGTGAGTCTGGGCGAGACCGACTGGGAATCGATCGACGCCGAGCGTTGCCGCTACTTCCTGAATTTCGGTTCCAATTTCTACGAAGCGCACCAGGGCGGCCTGCACCTGGTGAAACGCGTCGTCAAGGCGCGCTTCGACCATGGCGCCAAGCTGGTGACGTTCGATGTGCGCATGTCGAACACGGCGGGCCGCAGCGACGAATGGTTCCAGCCGCATCCGGGCACCGAAGGCGCGATCGCGCTGGCGATGGCCCACGTGATCCTGCGCGAGAACCTGCACGACCGCGCGTTCATCGAGGACTTCGTGCAGCCCGGCGAGGCGCAATTGCGCGCCTGGCTCAAGGATTGCACGCCGGCGTGGGCGCAGGCCCAGTCGGGCGTGCCGGCCGCCGACATCGAGCGCATCGCGATCGAGTTCGCGCGCGCGCGCCCGGCCGTCGCCGCCTTCACCAACCGCGGCACGGGCGCGCACTACAACGGCTTCAACAACGAACGGGCCGTCGTGATGCTCAACGCGCTGGTCGGCTCGGTCGGCAAGCCGGGCGGGTATTGCTACGGGCTCGAAGAGAAGCTGGCGCCGGCCCGGTATCCCGCGCCGCAGCCCGCGCCGCCGAAGGTCGCGGTCCGCACCGACCTGGAAGATCCGCCCGAGTGGCCGCTGGCGAACCGCTGGCAGAAGATGAAGGTGGGCCAGGTCGTGTACGACTATCTGGAGCAGGGGCGCGCGAAGCTCGACGTCTACCTGAGCTACACGATCGTCTCGCCAATGACGTGGCCCGAGGGCCGCGCGACGGCCACCCGGGTCCTCGGCGACGAAACGCTGATCCCGTTCCACGCCTGTTCGGACATCGTGTATTCCGAGATGGCGCACTGGTCCGACCTGATCCTGCCCGATGCGACCTACCTCGAACGCTGGGGCATGGACATCCGCAACAACCTCGAACTGCAGCACTACGTGATGCTGCGCCAGCCGATGGTGCCGCCGCCGGGCGAAGCCGTGTCGTTCCCGGACGTGCTGTTCAACGTCGGCAGGCGCCTGGCGCCGGAACAGGCGAAGTATTTCGCGTTCGGCACGCACGAGGACTACGTGCGCACCCAGTGTTCGAAGCTGCCGACGACGGGACCGGACGGCCGCACCTTCGCGTCCGGCTTCGACTACATGAAGCACTACGGTGTGCACGTCGACACGAGCCAGCCCAAGACCTACGAGGTCTACCGGCGCAAGCTCGCGGCGGAGCAGCTGGCCGGAACGCGCGTCGACGCCGACGGCCGCATCCTCAAGGCGGACAAGGCCGGCAAGGAGCGCGCCGTCGGCATGATGGTGAAGGGCGAGCCCATGCGCGGCTTCGCGACGCCGTCGCGCCGCTTCGAGATCCTCGCGCCGGAAGTGGCGCACGTGGCGGCGCAGGCCGGCATCGCGGACGACGGCATGCCGGCGTTCCACCACGTGCCGGGACTCGACCGGCTGGCCGACGACCGCTTCGTCCTGACGACCTTTAAATGGAACGTGCACACGCAGGGCCGCACGGCATCGCAGAAATACCTGTCGGAGATCGTGCACGACAATCCGATGTGGATGCACCCGCAGGTCGCCGCGCGGATCGGCGTGACATCCGGCGACATGGTGGAATTGACGACCTACCGGCCGCATTCGGGCACCCGGGGCGACGCCGCCTTCAAGGCCGCGCCGGCTGGCGGGGAGCAGGTCGTGGGCCACGCGCGCATCCGCGTGTTCGTCACCGACGGCATCCATCCGAAGGTGCTGGCCGTGTCGAACTCGCTGGGCTGGCAGATGGGCGGCCGCGCCGCGCAGGGCCGCGCGGGCATGCGCGACGCGGTCCTCGACGCGTCAAGCCAGGCCGCCACGCGCAAGGCTCTTGGCCCGGCGCCGCGCGTCGACGACCTGAAGAACGGTGTGTGGTGGGATCAGCGCAACGGCGGACGGGGCAACGGCGTGAACATCAACGCCATCCTGCCCGTGAATCCGGCGCCGCTGGTCGGGATGCAGTCGTGGTTCGACACGGTCTGCAGCGTGCGCAAGGTGTAAATGCGGCCGGCTTCAGGCCGGCTGCGTGCCGAAATACGCGTGCACCGCGCCCATCCAGCGCGTGTCCGCCATGTCCGGCCAATGGTCGCTATCGAACCCGGGCGCGTTGTCGATGCGGTCCTTGGGGATGTCCATCGTGAAGCGCTTGTGTCCCGCGTCGAGGGTCAGCGCCTGCCAGGGCACGGCGAAGAGTTTTTCGCCCAGCCCGAGGAAGCGGCTGGACGACATCACTGCGTAGGCGATGGCGCCCGTGCGCATGTCCACCATGAACTCCTTGATGACGCCCAGGTGCTCGTTCTGCAGGTTGTGGACGTGGTCGCCGATCAGGGTGTTCGCACCCATCAGTTCGGGGCCCGGCCCCTTGCCGTGCTTGTTCCTGTACATGCCGTAATCGTCGCGTTCCTCGTAGGACATTTCTGTCTCCTCTCCTTGGTGCCTTCCTGTCGGGAAGCAGAAGGATAACCCGAGTCTCGCGGTTCAGTTCGGACGCACGCGCACGGCGGGGCGCGGACGGCCTCAGAAGGTCTCCCACTCCTCGGCGGCGGCAGCACCAGCGCGGTTCGGGGCCGGCTTGGCGGCGCGGGTCACGGGCACGACGGCGCGCGCGGCTGCCCGTGCAGGTGCGCGTGCGGGTGCGGCCACGGCCCGGGGTGCGGCCGCGGCCGGCGTGCCGATGTGGAACAGGCTGACCACCTCGGCCAGCTTGTCGGCCTGGTCGCGCAGGGCAGTGGCGGCCGCGGCCGATTCCTCGACGAGGGCGGCGTTGTGCTGCGTCGACGAGTCCATCTCGGCGATCGCGTGGTTGACCTGTTCGATGCCGGTGCTCTGCTCGCCGCTGGCGCTGGCGATCTCGGCGACGATGTCGCTCACCTTGCGGATGCTGTCGACCACTTCGCTCATCGTCATGCCGGCCTGGTCGACGAGCTTGGTGCCGTCCTCGACCTTGCCGACCGAATCGACGATCAGCTGCTTGATTTCTTTCGCCGCCGCGGCCGAGCGCTGGGCCAGCGTGCGCACTTCGCCCGCCACGACGGCGAAGCCGCGGCCCTGCTCGCCGGCGCGGGCCGCTTCGACGGCCGCGTTCAGCGCGAGGATGTTGGTCTGGAACGCGATGCCGTCGATGACGCTGATGATGTCGACGATCTTCTTCGACGAATCGTTGATCGCGCCCATCGTCTGCACCACCTGGTCGACGACGGCGCCGCCCTGCACGGCGATGTCCGATGCGGCGATCGACAGCTGGCTGGCCTGGCGCGCATTGTCCGCGTTCTGGCGCACGGTGCCCGTCAGTTGCTCGACCGTGCTGGCCGTCGTGCCGAGCGAGCCGGCTTGTTGTTCGGTGCGGCTCGACAGGTCCATGTTGCCGGCCGAGATTTCCGCCGACGCGGTGGCGATGGTGTCGGTGCCGCTGCGCACCTGGGAAACGATGGACACCAGGCCGTCGTTCATGTGGCGCAGCGCGCGCAGCAGGGCGGCCGTCTCGCCCGTGCCGACGGCTTCGATGTGCTGGGTGAGGTCGCCGCCCGCGACCTTCTCGGCCACGTCGACGGCCTGGCGGATCGGGTCGACGATGGCGCGCGCCAGCAGCCATGCGCAGATGGCGCCGAACAGCACGGCCACGCCGGCCAGCACGATGATCATGCGCGCGCTGTTGCGGTTGGCGTTGTCGATCTTGCGGGCGATGGCGTCGATGTGGTCCTGCTGCATCTTGACCAGTTCGCCCTGCTTGCCTTCGTAGGCATCCGACGTCGGGACGTATTCCTGGTTCAGGATGCGCTCCGCCGCCTCGGCGTCGCCGTCGGCCCTGGCCTTGATGGCCTTGACCTTGGAATCCGTGTAGGCCTTGCGCAGTTCGACGATGCGGTTGAACAGCGCGTGTTCTTCCGGGCCGTCGAGCAGCGGCTCGATTTGCTTGACCAGCTCGGTCGAACGGGTGGCCGTCTTGACGCCGTCGGCCTTGAAGAATTCGACCAGGCTGGGGTCCGTGCTCTTGACGATCGCGGCGGTGCGGCGCACGGCGGCGAACGTCTGCATATGCCATTCCGTCAACATGCGTTCCTTGGCCAGCGGCACGGCCATCATCGCGCGCGTGGAATCCGCGATCGCATTCAGGCGCCACACGGCGGCGGTCGCAATGACGAGGGTCAGGCCCAGTACGAGGGCGAAGCCCACACCGAGACGTTTCGCGATATTCATGTTGGCGAGAAAGCCCATATGATTCTTCCTAACTGATCAAGCGTGATTGTTGTACACGGCCGGCGGCCCGGCCCGGGGGCCGTTCCGGTCACTGTCCCCGTTTCGGATTCTACTTATGCGCGGAAAAATTTGTTACTTTTGGGAATTTTTTAGCCGAAATGGACGGTTGTTACCGCTATATTGTTGTCGGCAGGTGACAGCTTCATGCATCGCAATTAAGAATATGCGGCAGGCGTGATATGGCTCAGTGGCGAGAGTGACAACAGGCGTTAGGGATGGGCTTCGGCCGCCTGCAGGCGGGCGATGCGCTCGGCGGTGGCGGGGTGCGTCGACAGATAGGTCATCGGCCGCTTCAGCCAGCGCGGAAGCTTGTCCTGCCCCGGCTGCTGGCGCTCCAGCGCCCGCAGGGCGTCCGCGAGACAGTCCGGCGCCAGGCCGTTGCGGCGCAGGACGGTGACCGCGTACGCATCCGCCTCCAGTTCCATCGCGCGCGAGTATTGCATCTGCGTCAGCACGGCCGGCACGCCGGCGGCGACGGCGCTGAAGTCGCCGAACAGGGCGGCCGACACGGCCGCCGTCAGCGACGATCCCGTCATGGCGCGCGTGGCGTGGCGCCGTTCGATGTGGCCGACTTCGTGGCCGATCACGCCCAGCAGCCGGGCCTTGCCGGTGTCGTCGAGTGCATTGTCCTTGTCCAGCACCAGGCGGACCATGGCGTCGGTGACGATGATCGTGCCGTCCGGCAGTGCGAGCGCGTTGGCGCCCAGAGTATCGGAGGCGCGCACGAGCAGGCGCACGGGCACGCGCGGGTGCGCGGGCAGGGCGCGCGGCAGCAGGGCCTCGACGTCGGCGATGCGGTCGTCGGAGAGGCGCGACGGCGCCAGCATGTGCTGCGCTTCCAGGCCGGCCAGCGCGGCCCGGCCGAGCGTCGTGTCGACCGAGGCCGGCAGGCGCGCGGCGACGTAGTCGGCCGCGGCCGGCACGCCCCAGACGAAGCCGGCGCCCAGCAGCGCCAGCAGCAGGACGAGCGCGAGCACGACGGCCGGCCAGCGCGCCTGCCAGCGTTCCACGCCGCTCCTGCGGTAGCCGAGCGCGGCCAGCAGCGCCTGGCGATCCGGACCGCACGGCACTTCACAGGTCGCATCGGCCAGGCGCAGCATCAGCGGCGCGTTGTCGAACGGTTCGGCCAGCACGACGGCCGCCAATGGATAACTGCGCTCGAACCCCGGCGCGTCGACGTGCAGGTGGCCGGCGCGCACGTCCAGGCCGACCGGTTGCAGGCGGGCGCTGTGCCCATCGAAAAAATGTGCCGCGATCATGCTTGCCCCCTTACCACGACAGGTCCACGCCGAGGAAATCGGCGACGCCGTCGCCGGCCGCCGCCACGGGCGGACGCCGCGCCGTCAGCACGGCCTGTTCGAACCCGTCCGGCGCCTCGACGGTCACGTGCGCCACGCGATATTTCCACGTGCGCACGACGGCGAACGGGCGGTACAGGCCGAACGTCAACAGGGTCAGCAGCACGTTGGCCACCTGCAGGCGCAGGTATGGCCCCACCCGCATCGCGCACGCGATGCGCACGCCCGGGAACGACGTCGCGGACCACGCCAGGTTGTTCATGCGCACCATGATGTAGGGGCCGCTCAGCAGCAGGCAGACGTAGCCGATCACGAGGCTGATGATGGCCGGCAGGAAAGCGACGACATTCTTCCATCCGTGGCCGCGCGGGACGACGACGGCCAGGGCGAAGGCCGCGCCGACGAGCACCAGCAGGCCCAGGCCGATGAGGAGGGCGCGCACGTACGGCTTGGCGAGGTCCGCCGTGCCGAGCGCGAAGGCGGCGTGCTGGTCGCCCGCCATCAGGTGCTTGTGCTGGTAGGCCTTCATGGCGCCGTGCATCAGCGGCCAGCACAGGTAGAGCAGGAACACCGTGCCGGCGATGGGGCGCCCGGGCATCAGCGCCACCAGCGCGCCGGGCAGCACGAAGATCGCCGCCGGCAGCAGGTACACGAGATAGGCTTCCTTGACGCCGCCGGCGAAGCCGAACGGCAGCCCGCGGTACACCGTGTTCGCCAGGCGGAACCGCAGCGCGGACCGCATCATGAAGGGCAGGCCGGCCAGCAGCAGCGCGACCGTGACGACGCCGGCCTTGAGCGAGAACCCGAACGCGTAGTGATAGGCGGCCAGCAGCGCCACGGCGAGGATGCGCCCGCGCAGGATCGCTTTCGGATCGCCGCGGAAATCAAAGGCGGCGCCGGCGAGCTGGGTGTTGCGGTAAAAATAGCGCAGCCGGCGCGTCTTGGCCCAGGCCGAGTAGATGCCCAGCGTGGCCACCGTCAGCAGCAGGTTGACGATCCAGATGCGGAAGTATTCGGCGCCGCTGCCGGAAAACGTGAACGGCAGCGGCGTTTCCGCGGGCGAGGTGGGTGACTCGTGCATGGCTGGATTTTTCTTGACATGGAAGAAAGATGTCCAGTGTAGCTCGACTCCCGGCCGTTGTCAGCAAGATATGTTGCCAATATGGAATGAGGAAGTATTTGCGCGTTTAAGGTATAATTTCTATTTCCCGCGCGTGCCGTTCGGCACCTTCTGCACAATGACCAAATTCGTATTCGTCACTGGCGGCGTCGTGTCTTCCCTGGGTAAAGGGATCGCGGCCGCCTCCCTCGCCGCGATCCTCGAATCGCGCGGTCTCAAAGTCACCATGCTCAAGCTCGACCCGTACATCAACGTGGACCCGGGCACGATGAGCCCGACCCAGCACGGCGAGGTGTTCGTCACCGACGATGGCGCCGAGACCGACCTGGACCTGGGCCACTATGAGCGCTTCATCAGCACGCGGATGAAGAAGGTGAACAACTTCACCACCGGCCAGATCTACGAATCCGTGATTCGTAAAGAGCGCCGCGGCGAGTACCTCGGCAAGACCGTGCAGGTGATCCCGCACATCACCAACGAGATCCAGGACTATGTCCGCCGCGGCGCCGAAGGCGTCGACGTGGCGCTCGTCGAGATCGGCGGCACCGTCGGCGACATCGAGTCGCTGCCGTTCCTGGAAGCCGCGCGCCAGCTGTCGCTGCGCCAGGGCCGCAAGGGCGCCGCGTTCGTGCACCTGACCCTGGTGCCGTACATCTCGTCCGCCGGCGAACTGAAAACCAAACCGACCCAGCACTCGGTGCAAAAGCTGCGCGAGATCGGCATTTCGCCGAACGCGCTGCTGTGCCGCGCCGACCGCCGCATCCCGGACGACGAGCGCGCCAAGATCTCGCTGTTCGCCAACGTGGAAGAGCAGGCCGTCATCTCCGTGTGGGACGTCGACACGATCTATAAAGTGCCGCAGGTGCTGCACGACCAGGGCCTCGACGACATCATCCTGGAAGCACTCGGCCTCGATGCGCCGCCGGCCGACCTGTCGATGTGGACGAAGCTGATCCACACGCTGGAGAACCCGAAGCATGAAGTGACGATCGGCATGGTCGGCAAGTACGTCGACCTGATCGAGTCGTACAAATCGCTGACGGAAGCGCTGCGCCACGCCGGTATCCACACGGAAAGCCGCGTCAACATCGAGTACATCGACTCGGAAGAGATCGAATCGACGGGCTGCGCCAACCTGGCCAAGTACGACGCGATCCTCGTGCCGGGCGGCTTCGGCAAGCGCGGCGTGGAAGGCAAGATCATGGCCGCCCGCTATGCCCGCGAGAACGGCATCCCTTACCTGGGCATCTGCCTGGGCATGCAGGTCGCGCTGATCGAATACGCGCGCCACATGGCCGGCCTGCCGAACGCCAACTCGACGGAATTCGATCCGGAGACGGATCAACCGGTCGTCGCCCTGATCAACGAATGGCAGAACCACGACGGCAAGGTCGAGAAGCGCGACAGCAATTCCGACCTGGGCGGCACCATGCGCCTGGGCGCGCAGACCTGCGCCGTGAACGCGGGCACGCTGGCCGCCGAAATCTACGGCAACGTCGTGACGGAACGCCACCGCCACCGCTACGAAGCGAACAATTACTACCTGCCGAAGGTCGAAGCAGCGGGCCTCGTCGTGGCCGCGCGTACGCCGAACGAAGACCTGTGCGAGATCATGGAACTGCCGCGCAGCGTGCACCCGTGGTATATGGGGGTCCAGTTCCACCCGGAGTTCAAGTCGACGCCGCGTAACGGCCACCCGCTGTTCTCGTCGTTCATCCGCGCGGCACTCGCGCACCAGGCCGAACACGGTCATCAACAGGCCGCCAATGCGCCGGCCGTTCAAGGAGATGCGGCATGAAGCTTTGCGGATTCGACGTCGGCCTCGACCAGCCGATCTTCCTGATTGCAGGCACCTGCGTGATCGAATCGCGCCAGATGGCGATGGACGTCGCGGGCCAGCTGAAGGAAATCACGAGCGCGCTGGGCATCCCGTTCATCTATAAATCGTCGTTCGACAAGGCGAACCGTTCGTCCGGTAAATCGTTCCGCGGTCCGGGCATGGAAAAAGGCCTGGAGATCCTGGCCGACGTGCGCCGCGAAATCGGCGTGCCGGTGCTGACCGACGTGCACACGGAAGAAGAAATCCCGGTCGTGGCGAGCGTCGTCGACGTGTTGCAGACCCCGGCCTTCCTGTGCCGCCAGACCGACTTCATCAACGCCTGCGCCCGTTCCGGCAAGCCCGTGAACATCAAGAAGGGCCAGTTCCTGGCGCCGGGCGACATGAAGAACGTGATCGACAAGGCGCGCGCGGCGGCGCTTGACGCCGGCCTGCCCGACCAGTTCATGGCGTGCGAGCGCGGCGTCTCGTTCGGCTACAACAACCTCGTGTCCGACATGCGTTCGCTGGCGATCATGCGCGAATCGAACTGCCCGATCGTGTTCGACGCCACCCACTCCGTGCAGCTGCCGGGCGGGCAGGGCGCGTCGTCGGGCGGCCAGCGCGAGCACGTGCCCGTGCTGGCGCGCGCCGCCGTCGCGGCGGGCGTGTCGGGCCTGTTCATGGAAACACACCCGGATCCGGCGTGCGCGCTGTCGGACGGCCCGAACGCCGTGCCGCTCGCCCGCATGAAGGATTTGCTGACCACCCTGGTCGATATCGACCGCATCGTCAAGAAGGCTGGATTTATCGAGTCCGATTTTTCTTGATGATCGGGGGCGGAGCCCGAATCACACGGGTGGGCTCTGACCCCGACTGAATAAACGGAAGCGGGGCTCGAGTGTACCAAGGGGTCCTGCGTTCGGCTGAATCACAAGTACGACAAGTACGTCGCCCCCGCGCAGGCGGGGGCCCAAGTATTGCCGGCGTTACCGAATCGCGAGCAAAAATTGGGTTCCCGCCTGCGCGGGAACGACGGTGGGATGTGTTTGTGGCTTAACGCCTCCCATTTCGCGCTTTGGCTTTTTTTACTTTCTGGAGATTGAACTACCATGAGTGCTATCGTTGACATCATCGGCCGCGAAATCATCGACTCGCGCGGCAATCCGACCGTCGAGTGCGATGTGCTGCTGGAATCCGGCGTGATGGGCCGCGCCGCCGTCCCGTCGGGCGCCTCGACCGGTTCGCGCGAAGCCATCGAGCTGCGTGACGGCGATCCCAAGCGTTACTTCGGCAAGGGCGTACTGCAGGCCTGCGAGAACATCAACACCGAGATCAGCGAAGCCATCATGGGCCTGGACGCCAACGAACAGGCATTCCTGGACCGCACCCTGATCGACCTGGACGGCACCGAGAACAAGAGCCGCCTGGGCGCGAACGCGATGCTGGCCGTCTCCATGGCCGTCGCCAAGGCCGCCGCCGAAGAATCCGGCCTGCCGCTGTACCGCTACTTCGGCGGTTCGGGCGCGATGCAGATGCCGGTGCCGATGATGAACGTCATTAACGGCGGCGCGCACGCCGACAACAACCTGGACATCCAGGAATTCATGATCATCCCGGTCGGCGCACCGTCGTTCAAGGAAGCCGTGCGTTACGGCGCCGAGGTGTTCCACACGCTGAAGAAAATCCTGCACAGCAAGGGCCTGAACACGGCCGTCGGCGACGAAGGCGGTTTCGCCCCGTCCGTCGCGAACCATGAAGAAGCCATCAAGCTGATCATGCAGGCAATCGAGCAGGCAGGCTACGTGGCCGGCCAGGACATCGCGATCGGCCTGGACTGCGCCGCCAGCGAGTTCTACAAGGACGGCAAGTACGTGCTGGAAGGCGAAGGCGGCCTGCAGCTGACGGCCCAGGACTTCACCAACATGCTGGCGACCTGGTGCGACAAATACCCGATCGTCTCGATCGAGGACGCCATGGCCGAAGGCGACTGGGAAGGCTGGGCCACGCTGACCGCCGCCCTGGGCAAGCGCGTCCAGCTGGTGGGCGACGACCTGTTCGTCACCAACACCAAGATCCTCAAGGAGGGCATCCAGAAGGGCGTCGCCAACTCGATCCTCATCAAGATCAACCAGATCGGCACCCTGACCGAGACGTTCGCCGCCATCGAAATGGCCAAGCGCGCCGGCTACACGGCCGTGATCTCGCACCGTTCGGGCGAGACCGAGGACTCGACCATCGCCGACATCGCCGTCGGCATGAATGCCCTGCAGATCAAGACGGGCTCGCTGTCGCGTTCGGACCGCATGGCCAAGTACAACCAGTTGCTGCGCATCGAGGAAGACCTGGGCGATATCGCCAGCTACCCGGGCCGCGACGCCTTCTATAACCTGAAGTAATCGAGTAGTATGGACACGGGTCCGGTTCGCCGGGCCCGTGTTTTCATTCCGCACAGCCGTTTTCATCCATGCGCATCATCACCCTTGCCCTGGCAGCCCTGCTGCTGCTGATCCAGTATCCCCTGTGGCTGGGGAAGGGCGGCTGGCTGACCGTGGCCGACCTGGAAGCCCAGGTGGCGGCAACCCATGCCCACACGGAACAGCTCAAGGCACGCAACGCCAAGCTCGAATCGGAAGTCCGCGACCTGAAGGATGGCCTCGGCGCCGTCGAGGAACGCGCGCGCTACGACCTGGGCATGATCAAATCGAACGAGATCTTCGTGCAGGTGCTGCGCAAGGACGAGAAGCCGGCCGTCATGATGACGGAACCGCCGCCGCCACGAGTCAAGAAGGGCGCCCAGAAGGGCGAGCATTGACGTCATGACCTCCGCCGAATCGTCCCCGCCGGCGCTCGACACGCTCGAGGCCGTCGCCGCCCATCTCGCCGCCGCGTTCGACGCCGGCGATCCCGATACCATGACGCAAGCCCTGTCCCGGGTGGCGCGCTCGTCTGGCCTCGCGCACCTGGCCGCGGCGGCCGCCGTGCCGCGCGAACTGCTCGCCGCCTCGATGAGTCGCGGCGAGCTGGGCCTCGATACGCTGCTGGCGATCATGAAGGTCATCGACCTGTACCGTCCGGCGGACGGGAAGCTGAACTAAACTCGCGTCACCTGGTGCGCGCACGCGCACGGGGCCGTTACGCATCCTCGCAAATTCGCGCCGCCGGCGTGCGCTGCCGCCCCAGGCAGCACCGCACGCCGGCGGCGAGCGCGTCAGGCGCCTGCGCCGACGCCTGCCGGCAGCGCATAGCCCGGCTCCAGCAGGCCGGGAATCGGTTCACCTTCCACCACGACGATCTCGCCGATGCTTTGCGCGCGCGCGACGATGCGGTCGCCGTTCGCGATGTGGCTGCCGACGAGGGCGATCGGGCGGTTCGCGTACGTCGATGCATGCCCGGCACCCGACACGATCACGCTTTCGCTGCCGTCCGGGTAGCGCACCCGGTCGCCGACGCAGGCGATGCGGAAATCGTCCGCGGGTTCGCCCTGCGATGCGAGGACCACTTCGCCGCCGCGGCGGGTGCGCGAGCCGATCGTCGCGATGGGGTAGCGGGCGATGACCTTGCGCGGCGCGGCTGCGCCCTGGGCTGTGCTGGTGGCAAAGGCTGCATCATTGGCACGTACTGATTTCATCCGGTTCTCCAGAAGTTTGCAAATGAGTGGGACGCGATCGCCGCTTGTGATTGCTAAAAGGCTGTAAAAAAGCGACACATTCCCGGCAACGGGTGCACGGCTTCGTACACCGGAGCTCATTGAAGCGCGGCGTTGATTTATGCCAATTGATGCAGCGCAAGTCAAAATTGGCGCTGGCCGGGAATCAGGGGATTCCGACAGGGGCGCTGGTTAACTTCCGACCAGCAATAAAGACGATGCCGCATCGACCCGTGGTTACGGGGCGATGCGGCATGAAAGGGGAAGTGCCCGGCCGTGCCGGGCGGGAGATCAGGACGGCTGGCCGTTCTCGAGGAAGGAACGCAGCATCCACGCATTCTTTTCGTGGATTTCCATGCGGTCGCTCAGCATGCCGGCGCTGGGCTGGTCGTTGGCGTCGTCGGCGATCTTGAACGCTTCGCGGACCGTGCGGATCAGCGCTTCCTGGCCCTCGACCAGCTGGCGGATCATTTCCTGCGCGTTCGGCACGCCCGCTTCTTCCTTGATCGACGACAGTTCCACGAAGCGGGCATAGGTGCCCGGCGCGAAATGGCCCAGGGCGCGGATGCGCTCGGCGATGTTGTCCAGCGCGTTCCACAATTCCGTGTACTGCTCCATGAACATGATGTGCAGCGTCTGGAACATCGGGCCCGTCACGTTCCAGTGGAAATTGTGCGTCTTCAGGTACAGCATGTAGCTGTCCGCCAGAACGCGCGACAGCGACGCGGCGATGTTGGCGCGGTCTTCGGTGCTGATGCCGATATTGATCTTGCTCATGAAGTTCTCCTGTCAGGTTGTCGTTGCTGCATGGATGAATGACAGCTTAACAGGATTAATCAATAGGCGCTGTTTATATTCCCAATCAAATTGATAGGGAAAGCCGATGACGGGATGCCCCATCATCGGCGCGGTCTCAGTGCTTGACGCTGGACGCGGGCGCCACGGCGTCGGCCGTCGTATCGCTGGCGAACAGCTGGGCGCAGTCGACGGCGTCGAAGCCGTAGTGCTTGCCGCAAAAGTCGCAGTTGATGCCCAGCTCGCCCAGGTCGTGCAGGGCGGACTCGACTTCCTGCTGGCCCAGCATCTTGAGCATGTTCGCGACTTTTTCGCGCGAGCACGTGCAGTGGAATTCTGGATGCAGCGGGTCGAACACGCGGATCGTCTCTTCCCAGAACAGGCGCTTGAGCAAGGTTTCCACGTCGGCCGTGAGCAGCTCTTCCTGCTTCAGCGTCTGGCCCAGCATGACGGCGCGGGTCCACGTCTCGCGATCTTCTTCCTCGCTGGCCTGCTCGACCTGGCCTTCGACGGCGCTGTTGCGCGGCAGCTTTTGCAGCAGCAGGCCGCGCGCGACGTTCTCGTCGGCCGCCAGCCACAGCTTGGTGTCCATCTGCTCCGAGCGCAGCATGTAGTTCTCGATGATGGTCGCGATGTCCTCGCCGACCAGCGGCACGACGCCCTGGTAAGGCTGCTGGCCCGGGACCTTGTCCTGCGGGTCGAGCGTGATCACGAAGCGGCCGCGGCCGTGCTGGTTCAGCAACTGGACGACGGTCGCATCGTCCGGCACCTCGGCGCCGTCGCGCAGCTTGGCGGTGGCGCGCAGGCGCAGGTTCGCGTCGCATTCGACGACGAGCAGCTTCACCAGGCCGTCGCCGTGGATCTGCATCACGATCGAGCCATTGAACTTGAGGTTGGCCGACAGCAGCGCCGCCGCGGCAACCATTTCGCCCAGCAAGGCGCGCACCGCCTTGGGATAGGCGTGGCGCGACTGGATCTCGCGCCACGCGTTGGAAATCTCGACGAGCTCGCCGCGTACGGCCGCATTGTCGAAGATGAATTTCTGGAGGATGTCCTTGCTGGTTTCAGTCGTCATTCTTTATCCGATTTTCTTGAGCTCCGCCTTGAAGCGCTTGCCGCGCTCGACATAGCTGGCGGCATTGCCCTGCAGGCGGAGCAGGTCGTCTTCCGTGAGCGTGCGTACCACCTTGGCCGGGGCGCCCAGGATCAGCGAGTGGTCCGGGAATGCCTTGCCTTCGGTGACGACGGCGCCGGCCCCCACGAGGCAGCCCTTACCGATCGTCGCGCCGTTCAGCACCACGGCCTGGATCCCGATCAGCGCGCCGTCCCCGACAGTGCAGCCGTGCAGCATCGCCTGGTGGCCGACGGTGACGTTCTTGCCGAGCACGAGCGGAAAGCCCATATCCGTGTGCATCACCGTGCCTTCCTGCACGTTGCTGCCGGCACCGATCGTGATGCGTTCGTTGTCGCCGCGGATCGTCACGCCGAACCAGACCGAGGCATCCGCCTCGACCGTGACCTTGCCGATCAGGTTCGCCGACTCGGCGACATAGGCCGAAGGATCGATCTCGGGCGCATGCTCGCCCAACTGGTAAATCGCCATGGGGTGCTCACGGAAGGTTGAGATGGCCGTATTTTACGCCCTCCCGCCCGCATCGTCCGGCAAGCGGCCCAGATGGGGCCGGCCAGCGGAAATACAAGCTTCATGCCTATAATGCGAACGGTCGTACTAATTTAAATCCCAGACAGGAAACGCCATGACACCGTCCCGCTCCGAATTCCTCACCATCCGCGGCCTAGCAACCCACGTCCGTCACTGGGGCCGCGCGGGCGCGCCCAAGCTGTTCATGGCCCATGGCTGGATGGACATGTCGGCCTCGTTCCAGTTCGTCGTCGACGCGCTGGCCGGCGACTGGCACGTGATCGCCCACGACTGGCGCGGCTTCGGGCTCACCGACCGCACGGGCAACGACACCTACTGGTTCCCCGACTACTTCGCCGACCTGGAAGCGATACTCGACCATTATTCACCCGACGCGCCGGTGAACCTGCTGGGACACAGCATGGGCGGGAATATCGTGAGCGTGTACGCGGGCGTCCGCCCGGCGCGCATCGCTAAGCTCATCAACCTGGAAGGCTTCGGATTGCCCGCGACACAGCCCGCCCAGGCGCCGGGCCGCTACGCCAAATGGCTGGACGAGGTGAAGGCGCCACCGGCCATGAGCGGCTATGCCAGCCTGGAAGCGGTGGCGGCGCGCCTGCAAAAGACGAATCCGCGCCTGCCGGCCGACCGTGCCGCCTTCCTCGCGCAGCACTGGTCCGCGCAGAACGCGCAGGGCGCATGGGAAATCCTGGGCGACCCGGCGCACAAGATGACGGGACCGCTGCTGTACCAGGTGGAAGAAGTGCTCGCCTGCTGGCGCCGCATCACGGCGCCCGTGCTGTGGGTCGAGGCCGAGCACACCGACATGTGGCGCTGGATGGGACCGAAGGAGGAGGCGCGCCACGAGGTCGACCGCCGCCTGGCCCAGTTGGCGGACGTCACGCCGCGCATGATGCCGGACGCGGGGCATATGCTGCATCACGACCAGCCGGAAATGTTGGCGCGGATGATCGAGGACTTCCTGGCCGCCTGACGTTCTGGTGGGCACCCCGTGCCCACGATTCGCGCCCGATGCGAACCGCGTACAATGGTATTTCGCAAAGACACCCAAGGTCCGGATGCCGCATATGAAAGTCGATCTCCACTGCCACTCCAACGTCTCCGACGGCGTGCTCACGCCCGCCGCCGTGGCCGCGTATGCCCGCAAGGGCGGCGTCGACGCGTGGGCGCTGACGGATCACGACGAGCTGAAAGGCGTCAAGGCCGCACGTGCGGAGGCCGAGGCGCTCGGCATGCGCTTCGTGCCCGGCGTGGAGATTTCCGTGACGTGGGCGGGCGAGACCGTGCACCTCGTCGGCCTGCAGGTCGATGAAGACAATCCTACGCTCCTGCAGGGCCTGGCCGCCACGCGTCACGGGCGCGACGCGCGCGGGCGCGAGATCGCCGCGCAGCTGGACAAGGCCGGCATCCCGAACGCGTACGAGGGCGCGCTGAAATACGTCGGCAATCCGGACCTGCTGTCGCGTACCCATTTCGCGCGCTATCTGTGCGAGGTCGGCGCGTGCTCGACGACGTCCGAGGTGTTCCGCCGCTACCTCACGGAAGGCAAGCCGGGCTATGTGCCGCACCGCTGGGCCACCCTGGCCGATGCGATGGGATGGATCCGCGCCGCCGGCGGCATCCCCGTGATCGCGCACCCGGGCCGCTACCGCTTCGACGCGACGGCCGAGGGCGTGCTGTTCGACGAGTTCAAGCAGCTCGGCGGCAATGCCATCGAAGTCGTCACGGGCAGCCATACGCCGGACCAGTACGCGGCCTATGCCGAGGCGGCGCGCCGCTACGGCTTCCTCGCGTCGCGCGGGACGGATTTCCACGCGCCGGGGGAGGCGCGCGTGGAGTTCGACCAGTTGCCGCCGTTGCCGAGCGGGGTGGTGCCGGTCTGGCATGATTGGTTTTGAGTCGGCCACGTATCGCAAGCAACGTCGTCCCCGCGAAGGCGGGGATCCAATTTACGCCGCGTCGACGCACAAAACCTGGGCCCCCGCCTGCGCGGGGGCGACGGTTTTACGGCCGCGTGCTTGAAATTCCGCCGTTCAGCCCTTATCTTGTCCGACTGATATCGAACCAATCGTAGGGTGGGCACGCCGTGCCCACGCGTGGGCGGAGGGCCGCCCACCTGCGTAACCCGGCCGGAGACCGTCCCCCCATGAAGCGCATACTGCTGTTCCTCGCCACCAACCTCGCCGTCGTGCTGGTGCTGTCGATCGTGCTGAACGTCCTCGGCGTCGGACGTCCCGTCGGCGGCGCCGGGATCAACGTCGGGGCGCTGCTCGTGTTCTCGCTCGTCGTGGGCTTCACGGGCGCGATCATCTCGCTGTTGATGAGCAAGCCGATGGCCAAGTGGTCGACCGGCGCGCGCGTCATCGAGCAGCCCGGCAATGCCACCGAGGCATGGCTGATGAACACGGTGAGCAACCTTGCGCAGCGCGCTGGCATCGGCATGCCGGAAGTGGCCGTGTACGAGGGCGAACCGAATGCGTTCGCGACGGGCGCCTTCAAGAATTCCGCACTGGTGGCCGTGTCGACGGGCCTGCTCGCCAGCATGAACCGCGAGGAAGTCGAGGCCGTGCTGGGTCACGAGATCGCGCACGTGGCGAACGGCGACATGGTCACGCTCACGCTGATCCAGGGCGTCGTCAACACCTTCGTCGTGTTCCTCGCGCGCGTCGTCGGCTTCTTCGTCGACAACGTCGTGTTCCGGCGCGGCGACAACGAGCGCGGTCCCGGCATCGGTTACGCGGTCACCGTGTTCGTGTGCGAGATCCTGTTCGGCATCGTCGCGTCGATCATCGTCGCCTGGTTCTCGCGCCGGCGCGAATTCCGCGCGGACGCCGGTTCCGCGCAACTGCTGGGCAGCGCGCTGCCGATGCAGCATGCGCTGGCCCGCCTCGGCGGCCTGCAACCCGGCGCGCTGCCGCAGTCGATGGCGGCGTCCGGCATCTCCGGCCACGGCAGCGGCTGGGGCGCACTGTTCGCGTCGCATCCGCCGATGGAAGAACGCATCGCGGCATTGCAGGCCCTGCGCCAGACGGGGGCGGCGCGATGACGCAATATTTCGAAGTCCATCCCCAGAATCCGCAGGCCCGGCTGATCCGCCAGGCCGCCCAGATCATCCAGTCGGGCGGCATCGTCGCCGCGCCGACCGATTCCGCCTACGCCCTCGTATGCCGCCTGGACGACAAGACGGCCGTCGAAAAACTGCGGCGCATCCGCGGCGTCGACGACAAGCACCACCTGACGCTGCTCGTGCGCGACCTGTCCGAGATCGCCACCTATGCGCGCGTCGACAATCGCCAGTACCGCCAGCTGAAAGCCGTCACGCCGGGACCGTACACGGTGATCCTGGAAGCGACGAAAGAGGTGCCGCGGCGCCTGTCGCATCCGTCGCGCAAGACGATCGGCATCCGCGTGCCGGAAAACGCGATCCTGCTCGCGCTGCTGGAAGAACTGGGCGAGCCGCTGATCGGCACCACGCTGCAACTGCCGGGCGACGACCAGATGCTGTCCGATCCGGACGAGGTGCGCGAGCGCCTCGACCGCCAGATCGAGCTCGTGATCGACGGCGGCGCCGGCACGCTCGAACCCACCACCATCGTCGACCTCACGGGACCTGAAGCCGAGCTCGTGCGCGAAGGCCGCGGCGACCCGGCCGCGTTCGGCCTCTAGCGCCCGCGGCCGTCGTGACCGCGCGCTCTGATAGAATCGCAGTCTATGGATGAACTCATACGCAATCTGGCAGTGTATGCACTGCCTGTCCTCTTTGCGATCACGATGCACGATGCCGCCCAGGCATTCGCCGCACGGTACTTCGGGGACAACACCGCCCACGCCGCAGGGCGTACCACCTTCAACCCCCTCGGTCACATCGATCCCATCGGCACCATCGTCATTCCGGTGGTGATGTACCTGATGTCCGGCTTCGTGTTCGGCTATGCGAAACCGCTGCCGATCAACTACGGCCAGATGCGCCATCCCAAGCGCGACATGGCGTGGGTGGCGCTGTCCGGTCCCGGCGCCAATTTCGTGATGGCCCTGATGTGGCTGCTGATCGCGATCTTCCTGCAGTATTTCGGCGTGCAGGAAGATTTCCCGCACCTCGTGGCCGACGCGGGCGTCAAGACCAACCTGTGGCTGATGGCGTTCAACCTGCTGCCGATCCCGTCGATGGATGGCGGCCGCGTGCTGTTTTCCATGCTGCCGCACAAGGCCGCGTTCCAGTTCGCGCGCCTGGAGCCGTACGGCTTCATCATCCTGCTGGCGCTGATCTTCCTGAAGGTGATCGGTTACTGGCTGTTCTTCGTCGAGCTGATCGCGAAGCTGCTGCTGCACCTGATCGTCTCTCCCCTGAACATTCTCCTGACCTGATACCGCTATGTTTCCCGACCGTGTCGTTTCCGGCATGCGCCCCACCGGGCTGATGCACCTTGGCCACTACCACGGCGCCCTGAAGAACTGGATCCGCATGCAGTCCGAGCTGCCGTGCCTGTTCTTCGTGGCCGACTGGCACGCGCTGACCACGCACTACGACGACCCGTCGATCATCGAAAAAAGTACCTGGGACATGGTCATCGACTGGCTGGCGGCCGGCATCGATCCGGCCCAGGCCACGATCTTCATCCAGTCGAAGGTCCCGGAACACGCGGAACTGCACCTGCTGCTGTCGATGGCCACGCCGCTCGGCTGGCTCGAGCGCGTGCCGACTTACAAGGACCAGATCGAGAACCTGTCCAACCGCGACCTGGCCACCTACGGCTTCCTCGGCTATCCGCTGCTGCAGGCGGCCGACGTGCTGATCTACCGCGCCACGCAGGTGCCGGTCGGCGAGGACCAGGTCCCGCACATCGAAATGATGCGCGAGATCGCGCGCCGCTTCAACCACCTGTACGGCAAGGAACCGGGCTTCGAGCAGAAGGCGCTGGAGGCCGTGAAAAAGCTGGGCAGCAAGCGCGCCAAGCTGTATGCGGAACTGCGCACGGCCTACCAGCAGGATGGCATTGCTGCCGCGCTGGAGCAGGCGCAGGCCATGCTGGACGAGGCGGGCAGCCTGTCGAACATCGACCGCGAGCGCCTGTTCGGCTATCTCGAAGGCAGCCGCAAGATCATCCTCGTCGAGCCGCAGGTGAAGCTGACGGAAGCGTCGCGCCTGCCGGGCCTGGATGGCCGCAAGATGTCCAAGAGCTACGGCAACGCGATCTCGCTGCGCGAAGATCCGGAATCCGTCACGAAGAAAATCCGCACGATGCCGACCGACCCCGCGCGCGTGCGCAGGAGCGACGTGGGCGATCCGCTCAAATGCCCCGTGTGGCAATTGCATGAAGTCTATTCCGCCCCGGCTACGCGCGAATGGGTGATGAAGGGCTGCACGAGTGCCGGCATCGGCTGCCTGGAGTGCAAGCAGCCCGTCGTGGAAGCCGTGCTGGCCGAACAGGAGCCGATGCACGAGCGCGCCCAGCAATACGTCGACGACCCGTCGCTCGTGCGCGCCATCGTCGCCGACGGCTGCGAGCGCGCACGCAAGCTGGCGCAGGAGACGATGCGCGACGTGCGCGAAGTCATGGGTCTCTCGTACTCGTGATGCACGGCGCCGGCGACAATCCATCGGCCTGGGTCGCGCGCTGGGCGCGTTCGATCCCGCCAGGCGAGACGCTCGATCTCGCCTGCGGCGGCGGCCGCCATGCGCGCCTGCTGGCCGCGCTCGGCCACCCCGTGCAGGCCGTCGACCGCGACGCGGCCGCGCTGGCGCAGGCGGCCGGGCCCGGCATCACGACCTTGCAAACCGACCTGGAAGCGGAGGGTGCCACGTGGCCCTTCGCGCCGGGACGCTTTGCCGGCATCGTCGTCACGAACTACCTGCATCGGCCGCTGTTCGCGCACCTGGCGGCGGCGCTGGCGCCGGACGGGATGCTCGTCTACGAAACCTTCGCCCAAGGCAATGAACGCTTCGGCAAGCCGTCGAATCCGGCCTTCCTGCTGGCATCCGGCGAGCTGCTCGATATGGCCCTTCGTCACGGCCTGCGCGTGCTGGCGTACGAGGACGGCAGCGTCGACGCGCCGCGTCCGGCACGCGTGCAACGGCTGTGCGCGGCGGGGCCGGCATTCGATCCGGCGGCGGTCAGACTGGATATGTAACCAACCTGTAACCATGCCATTTATATGGTGTGGAATGAACCATAACGCCAGGCTATCCGCTACAATCGACAATTATTTATTAACGGCACGGTCCACTGATTATGATTAAGGGCAGCATAGTAGCAATCGTCACTCCGATGTTCGAGGATGGAAGTTTGGACAGGGACAGCCTGCGCAAACTGCTCGACTGGCATGTGGCGGAAGGTACGGACGCGATCTGCATCGTCGGTACCACTGGCGAATCGGCCACCGTGAGCCCGGACGAGCACTGCGACCTGATCAAGCTGACGGTCGACCACGTCGCTGGCCGTGTCCCGGTCATCGCCGGCACGGGCGGCAACTCGACGGCCGAAGCGATCGCGCTCACCCGCCACGCCAGGGAAGTCGGTGCCGATGCCTCGCTGCAGGTCGTCCCGTACTACAACCGTCCGTCGCAGGAAGGCATGTATCGCCACTTCAAGGCGATCGCCGAATCGACCGACCTGCCGGTGTATCTGTACAACGTGCCGGGCCGTACCGTGGCCGACATGAGCAACGAGACCGTGGTGCGCCTGGCCGCCATCGACAACGTCGTCGGCATCAAGGACGCGACCGGCAACATCGCGCGCTGCATCGAACTGCTGCGCGACATCGACCGTTCGTTCGCCGGCAAAGGCAAATCGTTCGGCGTGTACTCGGGCGACGACGCGAGCGCACTGGCGCTGATGCTGTGTGGCGGCGCCGGCAACATCTCGGTGACCGCGAACGTGGCGCCGCGCGCGATGGCCGAGATGTGCAAGGCCGCGCTGAGCGGCCAGAACGCCCGCGCGATCGAGATCAACAACAGCGTGCTGGAACTGCACAGCAAGCTGTTCGTCGAACCGAATCCGGTGCCGGTGAAATGGGCACTGGCCGAGATGGGCAAGATGCCGGCCGGCCTGCGCCTGCCGCTGGTGCAGCTGTCCGCGCAATACCACGACACCGTCCGCGCGGCCCTGCGCGCCTCCGGCGTTCTTTGATTACCAGCTTTAACGATATGACGAATCGCAAGATGATGACCTCCACCGTAGCCCGCACCCTGGCGCTGACCGCCATCGCGTTCAGCCTGACCGCGTGCACGACCGTGTTCGAATCGGACAAGGTGGACTACAAAGCCTCCAAGAAGGCCGCGCCGCTGGACATTCCGCCGGACCTGACCCAACTGCAAAAGGACAACCGCTACGCCGTGCCGGATGGCCGCGGCGTCGCGACAGCCTCCGGCTTCCAGCAGCAGCGCAGCGCCAATCCGGCCGTTGCCGCCGCGTCCGGCGAACAGATCGGACAAGTGCCCACCGACACCATCCGGATCGAGCGCAACGGCAACCAGCGCTGGCTCGTGGTCAAGGAAACGCCGGAACAGCTGTGGCCGCAACTGCTGGAGTTCTGGCATAACTCGGGCTTCACCGTCGAGACCGAGTCGGCGCAGACCGGCATCATGGAAACCAACTGGGCCGAGAACCGCGCCAAGATCCCGCAGGACTTCATCCGCCGCACGATCGGCAAGGTATTCGATTCCGCGTATTCGACGGGCGAGCGCGACAAGTTCCGCACGCGCCTCGAGCGCCGTCCGGACGGCATGACCGAGATCTACATCAGCCACCGCGGCGCCGAGGAAGTGCTGACCGGCCCGCAGAAGGAAACGTCGACGTGGACCGCGCGTCCGAACGATCCGGAGCTGGAAGCCGAATTCCTGGGCCGCCTGATGGCCCAGCTGACCGGCACCAAGGTCAAGGAAGCGACCGCATTCGTGACCAACGCTCCGCTGGAGCCGCAGCACGCCAAGCTGGAAGGCAGCAAGGTCGTCGTCGACGAAGGCTTCGACCGTGCCTGGCGCCGTGTCGGCCTGGCGCTGGACCGCGTCGGCTTCACGGTGGAAGACCGCGACCGTGTGCAGGGCATCTATTTCGTGCGCTATGTCGACCCGGACGCAGTCAAGAAGGAAGGTTTCTTCAGCAAGCTGTTCGGCAGCGACGACAAGAACAAGGAAGCGCAGAAGTTCCGCGTGATCGTCTCGACCGTGCCGAACGCGACGTCGACCGACGTGACCGTCCAGACGAACGACGGCAAGCCGGAGACGTCGCCGACCGGGGCCAAGATCCTCAAGTTGCTGGCGGACGAGTTGAAATAACCTCGTATCGCTCGAACGAAAAACCGGCCTTCGTGGCCGGTTTTTTTATTGCTCGGGCAATGCGTGGTGGGGTGCCCATCCCATGAATTAACCGGACCGTGGCTCGGTCGACGTATCGTGGGCACGGGGTGCCCAGCGTACGAATTAAACGGGCCGTGGCTTGGCCGATGTATCGTGGGCACGGGGTGCCCGGCGTACGAATTAAACGGGGTCGTGGCTTGGCGATGCACCGTGGGCACGGGTGCGCAAACGGAACCGTAGGGTGGGCACCCCGTGCCCACCAACCATATGCAAAACATACGGACGTAAAAAAACCGGCCCGCAGGCCGGTTTTTTCAGCGCGGTGCTGATTACTTCGAAGCAGCCGGAGCAGCAGCAGCCGAAGCGGCGTCAGCAGCAGCCGAAGCAGCCGAAGCGGCAGCCGAAGCGGCCGAAGCAGCAGCGTCAGCAGCAGCCGGAGCAGCCGGGGTAGCGGCAGCGTCAGCCGGAGCGGCCGGAGCAGCAGCCGGAGCGGTCGTCTCAGCAGCCGGAGCCGCCGGGGTCACGGTGGTTTCTTCTTTCTTCGAGCAGGCAGCCAGAGCAACAGCCAGCAGGGAAACGATCAGCAGAGATTTTTTCATGGTTTTTCCTTAATTGATTCAAAAGGGTGGTGCGATGAATAATTACCGGTAATTATCGCTCGTCAGGAATTCTCTTGTTTGTATACTTTGGAAAAAGTGCCTACAGACAACGGAACCTTCCTAACCCGATATTATAGCCAAATTTACTGAATCGCAATAGAAAAGTCGTGTCAAGACGTAACAGTTGCCAGAACAGGCAATCTTCATTTTGTTGTAACGTGACGGCGCCTGTCCGTGCGCTAGTTCTCATAGGCGAAAGCAAGTGAAAACTAGTGATTACAACCCGGTAACACTGGCCTGCAGACCAGGCTGTGATTCTGCCCAAATTCCATCGAAGCGCAGGCGTGACAGCTCGGTTTGTTGCGGCGCATCAAAAGCCGCTTCGCCACGCATGTGATCGCTGTGGAAGCGCCGCACGATATGCAGGTCGTCCGCGATGCAGAACGAGTCCGTGAGGTCGCGCAGCGCGCGCGGCGTCCGGCGGCACTCGATGGCGTGGGCGTAATCCCGCAACAGGCGCAGGAAGCGCGGCGCCTCCCGCTCCAGGTGCGCGGCATCGTGCAGCGCCAGGCGCAGGCGGCCGCCGTCGTGCAGGAAGCGGCGCAGGGCCGCATCGACGTCCGGTGCGCCCAGGCGGAACAGGGCGTAGTCCGGATCGAACATGACGAGCGTCGTCCGCGCCCGCGCCAGCACGTCGCCAAGGCGCTGCTGGAACGCGGCGCGGGTGTCGAAGGGTTCGGGCGCGGGCGCGGCCATGGTCAGTTCAGCTCCAGCCAACCGTCCTGATACCAGGTGTACAGCGCTTCCAGCACGTCGTCCGACGCCTGCGCGAGCAGGGCGCCGGCCAGGCCGCGCTCGTTGGCGAGCACGTCCAGTACGGTCTTGTCGGCGCGTCCGACGGCAAACGATTCGCCATTGATGAATACGTGCTTGCCGCGGTACAGCATCAATGTCTTGGGCGACAACTTGAGGCCCTTCTTCGCCGCCTGCTCCATGAAGCGGCCCATCGTCAGCGGTTTCGCCACCGGCGTGAAGAACACGTTGTGCTTGGGCTCGGACAGGTGTTCGCCCAGGAAGATCGTCACGTCTTCCTCGTCCCAGCGCACCTTGTTGAGCTCTTCGGTGATGGTCGACAGCATGTCGCGCGGGATCTCGGCCGGGTTCTTCGCCGGCGCCAGGCCGGGATCGGCGTAGCGGCCCGGCAGGTCGATCGAATCGGCCATGAATTGCAGGAAGGCCTCGCCCAGTTCCTGGAACGACGGCGAGCGGAAGCCGATCGAATACGTCATGCATTCGCCCTCGGCCACGCCGTCGTGCGCGTAGTGCGGCGGCAGGTACAGCATGTCGCCCGGTTCCAGCACGAATTCTTCCTCGGGCTCGAAGTTGGCGAGGATCTTCAGCGGCAGGCCGTCGACGAGCGTCAGGTCCTGCTGCGCGCCGATGCGCCAGCGGCGCCTGCCCTGCGCCTGCAGCAGGAAGACGTCGTAGGAATCGAAGTGCGGGCCGACGCCGCCGCCATCCGTCGCATAGCTGACCATCAGGTCGTCCAGGCGCGCGTCCGGCACGAAGCGGAACTGGCGCAGCAGCGCGTCCGCCCTGGCATCGTGCAGGTTCACGCCCTGCACGAGCATGGTCCACTCGCGCTGCGTGCGCGGCGGCAACCCGGCCAGCGGGCCGTGCTGCATGTCCCAGATGCCGTCCGCCAGCGTGACGAGGCGCGACTCGACGTGGTTCAGCTGCGCCAGTTCGGCCAGCTTCTCGAACTTGAGCAGCGGCTTGAAATCGGGGATCGCCTGACGGATCAGGAGAGGCTTCTTGTGCCAGTAATCGCGGAGAAACTGGGCGGGGGTAATGTTCCCGAGGAGCTGTAATTTTTGCATGCGCCATTATAACCAGCGCCCGTTGTCGCAAGTGGCTTCTAAAACCGTGGCGAGCGGAAGCAATGCTGGCCGAGAAGCGCAGCTGTACGAAAGTACAGTGGGCATCGCACGCCTGCAGTGCGGCGCGCAGTAGGTTTTTGGAGCCACTGGTGGTAGGGTTATAATCGCAACCTTACCCACGAAAGGAAGTGCAATGAAGATTGCCCAGAACACGGTTGTGTCGGTGAACTACAAACTGTCCGACGCCCAGAACAACCTGATCGAAGACGGCGCCCAGCCGATGGTCTACCTGCACGGTGGCTACGAGAACACGCTGCCCAAGATCGAAGAAGAGCTGGACGGCAAGGACGTGGGTTACACGTCGACGATCCAGATCGAGCCGGAAGACGCGTTCGGCGACTACGACCCGAACCTGGTCAAGGTCGAAGAGCGCAACCGCCTGCCGGAGCCGATCGAAGTCGGCATGCAGTTCGAAGGCATGGCCGAGGGTGGCGACGAAGAGCCGGTGATCTTCACCGTCACCGAAATCGCCGACGACAAGGTCGTCCTCGACGGCAACCATCCGCTGGCCGGCATGGCCCTGCGCTTCGACCTGTCCGTGATCGACGTGCGTGCGGCAACGCCGGAAGAGATCGCGCACGGCCACGTGCACGGCGCCCACGGCCACGATCACGGCCATGACGACATCGGCGACAGCGAAGAGGGCGACCACTTCCGCAGCCAGCCGCTGCAGTAATCGCGATGCCGTCGTTCCCGCGCGAAGGCGGGAACCCAATGTCTTCGGCGTCGAACGCAAAGCTTGGGTCCCCGCCTGCGCGGGGACGACGCGGGTATTGCGGCGGCCGAATCCGCGGTGACATGGTCACTGGCCTTTCGCCGGCTTCGCCGCCTCGACCTTGCGTTGATCGACCTTGAACAGGGTCTTCGTCGCCGGGTCCACGACCACTTCCAGCGCATCCGCGCCGGCCGCGAGGTGGCCGACGTTGCCGCGCCATTCGATCGCCGGCTTCGCGCGCACGCGCGTGCCGTCCACGAGCAGCACCTTGCCCCGGAATTTCTGCGCCAGCGACAGGATCAGCCGGCGCGGTTCGGCAAAGCCGTCGTTGTCCGGCGCCGCGCCGCGCAGCAGGGCCCGCAGGCCGGTCGGTTGCGAGAGCGCCTTCACGTCACCCTCGGAAAACAGCACGAGCGCTTCCAGCTTGTCGCGCCGGGCGATGGCGAACAGCCGGTTCAGCCAGAACCGGTTGGCGACGAGCCTGTCCTCATACTCGCTGTTGCGGCCGGCCTCGTTCAGGTAGTGGTTGTTATTGGCCGGCATGTTGACGGTCGCATATAACACCTTGCCGACCGACCAGTGGGCATTCTCCGCATAACTGCGAAAACGCGGGCTCATCGACTGCCGCGTCAGCGCCAGCTTGCGCACGCCCAGCGTGTTCGGTTCGCCGTAGAACAGTTCGCGGATGCGGTTCAGGCGCTCGATCGCGTCGGAGCGGCCGGCGCTGTTCTTGCATTCGCTCCAGTCGCTGCCGGCCGGCAGCACGACGACGGGCCGGCGCGCATCGTCGAGCAGTTCGCGCCGCTGCTGGTACAGCTTGTCGGTGCACGGTTCGTTCATCCCCTTGATGCCAGTGACGACGAGGAAGGCGACGACATTGTCGTCGTTGTCGCGCAGCGCCTGCGCGAGGCGCTTTTCGCCGCCGTCCGTGAAGCCGTGGCCGATGATGGCGAAGCGGTGCGCATTGTCCTCGTAGGTGTTGCGGATCAGCGCGACCGCACGGGCGCCTCCCGTGAGGGCGCAGAGGATGGCAAACAAGGCGAACGAACGGCGCCGCCGTATCGACAGCCGCTGCATCGACAGCCGGTGCATCGTCAGGCCGAGGCCAGGCGCTTGAGCTCGTACAGGCGCTCGAGCGCTTCGCGCGGGCTCAGGGCATCCGGATCGATGGTATCCAGCAGCACCAGCGCGGGCGAGTCGGCCGCTTCCTGCAGCGGCGCCGGCGCGGCCGGGGCCGCAGTGCCGGCGTCGGCGTCGTCGTCGCAGGGTGCCGGCGCGAACAGGTCGAGCTGCGGCGTCGCATCGAGCGCCTGCGCTTCCAGCCGCGCCAGGTGCTTGCGCGCGGCGCGGATCACGCCTGGCGGCACGCCCGCGAGCTGCGCGACCTGCAGGCCGTAGCTCTGCGATGCGGGACCGTCCTGCACGGCGTGCAGGAACACGATGTTGTCCTTGTGCTCGACGGCCGACAGGTGCACGTTGGCCGCGCTCGGATTCTGCTCCGGCAGCTGCGTCAGTTCGAAGTAGTGGGTGGCGAACAGGGTGAAGCTGCGGCTCGTCTCGATCAGGTGGCGCGCGATGGCCCACGCGAGCGCGAGGCCGTCGAACGTCGACGTGCCGCGGCCCACTTCGTCCATCAGCACGAGCGAGTGCTCCGTCGCGCCGTTCAGGATCGCGGCCGATTCCGTCATCTCCACCATGAACGTGGAGCGGCCGCCCGCCAGGTCGTCGGATGCGCCGATGCGCGTGAAGATGCGGTCGATGGGACCGATCGCCGCGCTCGTCGCCGGCACGTAGCTGCCGACGTAGGCGAGCAGCGTGATCAGCGCGACCTGGCGCATGAACGTCGATTTGCCGCCCATGTTCGGCCCCGTGATCAGCAGCAGGCGGCGCTCGTTCGACAAGATGCAGTCGTTCGCGATGAAGCGCTCGATCTGGTTCTCGACGACCGGGTGGCGGCCTTCGACGATCGTCAGGCACGGCGCCTCGACCAGCTGCGGCATGCACCAGTTGTTGCGCACGGCGTGGTCGGCGAGGGCGGTCAGCGTGTCGAGCTGCGCGATGCCGGACGCGATGCGCTGCAGGCAGGCGATGTGCGGCGCGAGGTCGGCCAGCAGCAGGTCGTACAGCAGCTTTTCGCGCGCCAGCGCCCGGTCCTGCGCGGACAGGGCCTTGTCTTCGAACGCCTTGAGTTCCGGCGTGATGTAGCGCTCGCAGTTCTTCAGCGTCTGGCGCCGGCGGTAATCGTCCGGCACCTTGTCGGCCTGGCCGTTCGTCACTTCGATATAGAAGCCGTGCACGCGGTTGTACTCGACGCGCAGGTTGGCGATGCCCGTGCGGGCGCGTTCGCGCGCTTCCAGGTCGACGAGGAACTGGCCGGCGTTCTCGGACAGCGCGCGCAGCTCGTCCAATTCCGCGTCGAAGCCGCGCGCGAACACGCCGCCGTCGCGCACCATCGCGGCCGGTTCCGTCGCGATGGCGCGCTGGAGCAGGTCGGCGCACGCCTCGGGAATCGCGATGGCATCGAAGATGTCGCGCAGCAGGCAGGAGTCGCCTGGGATGAAGCAGCGCGCCACCTGGTCGCGCAGTGCCGGCAATTGCGTGAGGCCGTCGCGCAGGCTCGCGAGGTCGCGCGGACGCGCCGTCAGCAGCGCGATGCGCGTCGTGATGCGCTCGATGTCCGGCACATGCGTGAGCGTCGCCGCCAGGTCGGACATCGCTTCGCGCTGGGCCAGCGCCGCGATCGCCTCGTGGCGCGCGCGGGCCACGCGCTGGTCGCGCCTGGCGTGGTGCAGCCAGTGGCGCAGCAGGCGTGACCCCATCGCCGTGCGGCAGCCGTCCAGCAGGGAAAACAGCGTGGGCGATTCGTGGCCGCGGATCGTTTCCGTGAGTTCGAGGTTGCGGCGCGTGGACGCATCGAGGCCGATGAATTCGCTCTCCGATTCGACGGCAAGACGCTTCACGTGCTGCAGGCCGCGGCCCTGCGTCGCCTGGGCATAGCGCAGCAGCGCGCCGGCCGCGCCGAACGCGGCGCCGAGACCGTCCGCGCCGAAGCCGGACAAGGTGGCGACGCCGAGTTGGTCGAGCAGCGTCTTGTGGCCGTGCACGACATCGAAATGCCATTCCGGCACGCGCGCCGTGTGGCCGATCGGGCTCGTGGCGAACAGGTCGGCGCTGTTACCAACCGAGTCCGCGCGCAGCACTTCGGCCGGCGCGATGCGTTCCAGTTCCTGGACCAGGCGTGCCGCGGCCGCGCGCGCGTCGCCCGTGAATTCCATCAGCTTGAGCGCGCCGCTCGCCAGCGACATCCACGCGAGACCGGTGGTCACCACCTTGCGCGTCGCGACCGTGCACACCGCGAGCAGGGGCCGTTCGGCCTTCTCGGGCAGCAGGTCGGCATCCGTCAGCGTCCCCGGCGTGACGACGCGCACGACCTTGCGCTCGACCGGGCCCTTGCTGAGCGCCGGATCGCCGATCTGTTCGCAGATCGCGCACGACTCGCCCAGCTTGACCAGCTTGGCGAGGTAGGGATCGAGCGAGTGGAAGGGCACGCCCGCCATCTTGATCGGATTCCCGCCCGAGCTGCCGCGCGCCGTCAGCGTGATGCCCAGGATGCGCGAGGCCTTCTCGGCGTCCTCGAAGAACAGCTCGTAGAAGTCGCCCATCCGGTAGAAGACGAGCATGGTCGGGTAGTCGGCCTTGATGCTCAGGTACTGCTGCATCATGGGGGTGTGCTTTTCGGTCGCGAGGCGTTTGGCCGCGTCGGCGTTGATTTCGCGTGGAACGTTCATGTGGTCAAGTCGGGGACAGCGGGGCAAGGGCTTGCCAAGAGCGCCATTTTACCGCGTTCGACAATGGACGGGCCAGGTCGCGGCCAATCCACGCGCCGACCCCTGGCGAGCCGGTCACGCCTATTTCTTCAGGAACGGGTTGTTGATCGGATCAGACGATTGCGCAGCCATGTTACGCTACCTTTTGGCCCGCGGATAGAAATTGATTTTCCAGTAAGGCAGATAGAAAAACTGTTCTCTTTCCAGGACAACGCAGCGGGCAGCCTGGACGTGTACAAAACGGCCGCCGTGCTCGCATCGTCCTTCTTTCTATACCCTCGAAAGCGGAGTAGCGCATCGATCTCTTCCAGCGCCGCCACCGCGGCGCGCTCAGAACCGAACTCGGCACTGAACGCCTGAGGCAGTGCAATGATCAGTGCCGGAAATGTGCCGACCGTGCAGCCGAGACAGGTGACCGCGAAAGCGTCATGATCAGTGCTGTTTCTCGTAAGCAAATACACGATGGCGATCAGCAGGGCATAGTACGCACAAAATGAAGTAACTGCGAAACCGACTGAATCGGCACAAACTGCTGCCAGGCGGGACCCACGTCGCGAATTTCGGAAATCTGCATACCGCGACAGCACCGTCTTTTGGTTGGTAACGGGATAAATAATATAAATAATTATTCGAATCGTGCGATGTCGAAGGCGCGCAAGATCCGGGCCCGTCATTGTACCGCCAAGCCAGGTGGAACATCCACGATGTGCACCGGCGCCGTTGCGGCGCCGGCCCCGCTATTCCGGCTGTGAGGTGCCGCTACATGCCCATTTCGACGAACTGGGGCGGCTTCCACTTCAGCAGCTTGTTCTCGACGGCGGTCAGCAGATATTCCGCCCCCAGCGCCACGACCGCGAGGACGATCATTGCCGCGAACACGCCGGCGGCGTTGAATGTGCCCTGTGCCGTCGAGATCAAGAGGCCAATGCCATGGCGGGCGCCGAGGAATTCGCCCACCACGGCGCCGACCAGCGCAAAGCCGAAGCTGACGTGCAGGCTGGCGAGGATCCAGCTCAGCGCCGAGGGCAGTACCACCGAGGCCGTGACCTGGCGGGCGTTGGCACCCAGGATGTAGGCGTTCGCGATCATGTTGCGGTCCGCTTCGCGCACACCCTGGAAGGCGTTCCCGAATACGACGAAGAACACCATCACGACGGCCAGCGCCACCTTCGAGCCCATGCCGAGACCGAACATGATGATGAAGATGGAGCCGAGCACGACGCGCGGTATCGCGTTGGCGACCTTGATGTAGATGCTGAAGACGTCCGCCGCCAGCTTGTTGCGTCCCAGGGCGATGCCGCAGACGATGCCGAGCACGCTGCCTATCAGGAAGCCGAGTGCGGTTTCTTCCATCGTGACGAGCAGTTCGCTCCACAGCGGCCCCTGTCCGGTCCCTTCGGTCAGCCAGGTGGCCAGTTGCTGGTAGATCGCACTCGGCTGCGAGAAGAAGAAGGGGTCGAGCCACCCGATGCGGACGGAAATTTCCCAGGCCGCGATCGCGGCCACTGCAAGACCGGCGCGCAATCCGATCACCAGGCGGCGGTAATTCCGTGCCCGCCGCAACGCGCGGCGTTCTTCCGTGCTGGCGATGGCGGGCGTCATTGTCGATGTTGTCGTGTTCATAATGTGCGTCTGTTAAATACTGACTTCTGCCTTGAGATCGGCCCAGATCTGCCGCGACAGCTCGATGAATTCCGGGGTGTAGCGGGCTTCCGATGCGCGTGGACGCGGCAGCGGGATGTCGTACACGCTCTTGACCGAGCCCGGTCCCTTGGTGAGCACGACCACGCGGTCGGCCAGCGTGATCGCCTCGTCGATGTCATGCGTCACGAAGACGACCGAGGCCTTGCGCTCCGACCACAGGCCGAGCAGCTCTTCCTGCATCATCGCGCGCGTTTGCACGTCCAGGGCAGAAAACGGCTCGTCCATCAGCAGGATGGCCGGCTCGTTGATGAAGGTCTGCGCCAATGCGACGCGTTTGCGCATGCCGCCCGACAGCTGGTGGGGATAATGGTGTTCGAAGCCGGCGAGGCCGACCCGGCGCACCCAGTCGGACGCCTTGTCGCGCGCGGCGCTCGGATCGAGGCCGCGGAAGATCGGACCGCAGGCCACGTTCTCGAGCACGTCCTTCCAGGGGAACACCGCATCCGCCTGGAAGACGAACCCGATCCTCGGGTCGATGCCGTCGACCGACTTGCCGAACACCTTCACCGAACCGGACGAGGGCGGGTTCAGCCCCGTGATCATGCCGAGCGTGGTCGACTTGCCGCAGCCGGTCGGGCCGACGATGGCGCAGAACTCGCCCTCTCTCACTTGCAGGCTGAAGTCACGCAGGGCCAGCGTGACCTTGCCCTCCTGGCTGATGAATTTGCGGCTGACGTTACTGAGTTCGATTGCAGGGCTGTTCATTACTTGGCTGCTTTCACGAATTCCGTCGTATAGGTGCTGGACAGGTTGATCGTTTTGCCCTCGACGGCCTTGTCGAAGCTGGCCAGGACCTTCAGGACGGTGGCAGGGCCGTCCGCCGGCATCACGCCGTCGGGGGTAAACATCGGTTTGCCGGAGTCGAGCGCATCGACGTAGAGCTGTTTATTACCCGCGAAATATTCGGGCGGCAGCTTGTCCGCGATCTCCTGGGCGCTGTGGGTGTTGATGTAGCGGAGCGTCTTGACGAAGGCCGTCGCGATCTTCTGCACCTGCGCCTTGTGGCTGTTGACCCAGGACGTTTGCATGTAGAGCGACGCGGCGGGATATGGGCCGCCCAGCGCGGCCACGGTGCTCTTCAGGCTGCGCAGGTCCACCAGCACCCGCGCCGCGTTGGTCGAGGTCAGGCGCGCGATGGTCGGTTCGGTGGTCATGCCCGCATCGATCTTGCCCTGGGCCATGGCGGCAATGAAGGTCGAGCCGGCGCCCACCGGCAACGTCGTGAATTCGCTGTACTTGACGCCGGCACGCGAGGCCAGATACTGGGTCAGGAAGTTGGTCGACGAACCGAGGCCCGTCACACCCAGCGTCTTGCCCTTGAAGTCGGCCGGCGACTTGATGCTTGCGGCCGCCGCTTTCGACACCAGGATCACTTCGCCAGGGGCCTGGCTGAACTGCACCACCGATTCCACCATCTTGCCGCGCGCCTGGAGGTCGATCGTGTGATCGTAGAAGCCGACGACGCCCTGGGCTGCGCCGGACAGCATCTCGGTCTCGGCATTGACGCCGGCCGGCTCGCTCAGCAGTTCGATGTCCAGCCCGGTTTCCTTCAGGTAGCCGAGCTGCTCGGCCAGCTTGGCCGGCAGGTAGATCTGCTTTTCCATGCCGCCCACCATGATGGTGATCTTCTCGGCGGCGGATGCGTGCCCGGCGAGCATTGCGAACGTGATGGCAGCCAGGGTTTTGTACGGAACGTTCATGTTGTCTCCTTATTAATTATTGTCGTGGCCGGGGCGGCGCGCATGATGCCGGCGCCGCCCGGCTCATCTACAGTACGGCCGTCCGCTCAGAAACGGAAGCGCAGGCCGGTTGCGAGTTCGAACTGGGAGTCGGCGCCGTGCGCCTGCGCGGCCTTGTAGCTGCCGTCCGTGCTCAGGTAGTCGGACGCCAGGTACAGTTCGGTACGCTTGTCGAAGTGATAGAACACCGAGCCATACACGGTCTTGCGCTTGCCGGTCGCGGTTGCCTTGGCGGCGGACGTGTCGGCATAGGCATTCAGCACGAAGCCGCCGCCGTTGACAGCCGCGTTGGTGGCGTTCATCGTCTGCCAACCCAGCTCGTAATCGAAGTGGCCGCCCGGTGCGAACTTGGTCGAAATCGTGTACGCGTTGTCGTGGCGATCGCCGAGGGATGCCGGTTGTTCCGCCGTGTAGTGGACGTAGCCGGCGTTCAGGCGCAGCTTGCCGATCTTGTAGTTGCCGCCGATCGAGTAGGACGTGTGCGTAAAATCGTTGACCACCGCGGTGTTGTAGAAGCCCGACACGTTCACGGCGCCGCCGTTATATGCCAGGGCGGCCGACTTGGTGGTGCCTTCGCGGTTGTTGCCCGGTTCGCCGCCGACCTGGTAAGCCAGGCCCGCCATCAACTTGCCGTAGCTTTTCTTCCACACGATACCCTTGTCGTAGCGCGTGCCGGTGGCGCTGCCGGAGTAGAAGATGAGCTGCTTGAAGTTGTTGTTGTTGGTGTAGCCGCCCTCGTCATAGGTCACGCCGGCGCTGCCGTAGGCGTCGCCGTAGATCTTCGAGAATTCACGTGCGAGCGTGTTCTGGCGGCCAAAGGTCAGTTTGCCCAGCGTCGGGCTTTCCAGGCCCAGCCACGCATCCCGGTTGAACAGGACGCCCGGCGTATCCATGTTGCCGGTGGGGAGTTCGTATTCGCTCTCGAGCTTGAAAACCGCCTTCAGGCCATCCGTATTGGGCAGCAAGTGTTCGCCCTCGAGACCCCAGCGGTTGCCGCTGAACCAGGCCACCGACATGTCGTTCTGGGTATGGCCTGCGGCATCGGCATTGTTCTTGCGGCTCATGCTCAGGTCGATCAAGCCGTACAGGCGCACGGCGTCGCCGCCGCGGCGATAGACCAGCCCGCCCGGACCCGCGGAGCTGGCGCCCAGGGGATCGACCGGATGGCCGGCAGCGGCGCTTGCCGTCGTGGTGTCGGTCGCCGCGGTCGTGGGTGGCGTGGCGCCGGTGTCGGCGGCCGCCTGGGATTGGCGCGCGGCCATGGCCTGCTGCACCTGGGCCAATGCCTGTTGCGCTTGCTTTGCCGCGAGTTGCGCATCGGCCGCAGCCTGTTGCGCTTTCAGCAGGGCATCCTGCAACTCGGGCACGGATTGGGCCTGCGCCTGCGCCGCTGCGCCCAGCGTACCGAGAACGGCGATTGCCATCAGCTTTTTCATACGGTCTCCATCGTTTTTATAGGTGAGGGTGGCTGTAGCCTTCGGTGCTTCAGGCATACCGAGCTCACTATAGGAATGGCAACCCTACTAAATGCCTACAATAAATTTTCTATCTAAAAATTAATTTTCGGGACTTGCTGTATGTGCGCGCAAGGAACATGATTATCGGGATGAAACTTTTACTCACAGAAGATAATCGCGACCTGTCGGCCTGGCTGACCAGGCTCCTGAAGCAGTCGGGCTATGCCGTCGAACAGGCGTTCAGCGGCGAAGAGGCCGATCATTTACTGCGCACGCAGACGTATGACGCCATCCTGCTCGACCTGACCCTGCCGCTGCTGAGCGGGCAGATGCTGTTGCGCCGGCTGCGCAGCCAGGACAATGGCGTACCCGTGCTGATCATCAGTGCCCAGGATTCGCTGCAGGACATCGTCGAGCATTTGAACCTGGGTGCCGACGACTACCTCGCGAAGCCGTTCGACATCCAGGAACTGGAGGCACGCTTGCGCTCGCTGTTGCGGCGCGCCAGCGGCAACGCCAACCCGATGGTCAGCTGCGGCAACCTGCACTACGACAGCAATTCGAAGATGTTCCGCGTCCGCGACCAGATCTTGCCGCTGACCCCGCGCGAGCACGCGGTGCTCGAAGCGCTGCTGCGCAAGGTCGGCAAGACGGTGTCCAAGCAGGACCTGGCCGACAGCCTCGTCATCCTGAACGACATGGTCACGCCCAAGGCGCTCGAGGTCTACATCGTCCGCCTGCGCAAGAAGCTGGAAGACAGCGGCGTCGCCATCATCACCTTGCGCGGACTCGGCTACATGTTGAGCGCGATCGAGTCTTGAGATGCACAGCCTGAAATCGCGCCTGGCGACATGGGTGTTCCTGCCGATGCTGCTTTGTTCGGCAATCGACCTGGTCGTCACGTATCGCAGCGCCGACCGCGTGGCGACCGAAGTCCAGCGCCAGCTGCTGAAAGGATCGGCGCGGATCATCGCCGAGCAGATGGCGGCCGATGGCGGCGCCGGCAACGGCGCGCCGCCGGCCGCGTTCGAACTGTTCGCCGATGAAAACCAGGATCGCGTGTTCTATGCGGTACGCCGGGCGGACGGCCGCCTGATCGACGGCGACGCCGCGCTGACGCCTCCGCCTTCGCCGGGCCGGGACGAGCAGGAAAGCTATTTCAAGAGCCGCGTGCGCGGCGAACCCGTCCGCGTCGTCGCCTATGGCCAGGACCTGCGGGACGGGGGGCATATCACCGTCGAGGTGGCGCAGACCATGGGAGGCCACGCCGCGCTGCGCAAGCGGCTGTTCTTGATGACCGCGCGCGAGCACCTGATCCTGCTTGCGCTGGTACTCGTTGCGCTGGTCGTCGCGTTGCGCTGGACCTTGGGCCCGTTGATGCGCTTCAGTGAACGCGTGGCCCGGCGCCAACCCGGCTCGCTCGAACAACTGGACGCGGAGGAGGTGCCGCGCGAGCTGCTGCCGGTGATCGGCGCGCTGAACGGCTACGTGGTGCGGCTGGACCAGACGCTGTCCTCGTACGAGCGCTTCGTGGCAAGCACCGCGCACCACCTGCGCACCTCGTTCGCCATCCTGACGTCTCAACTCAACTACGGCATGCGTAACGAGCACGTGACGCCGGAGCAGAAGACCCTGCTGGCCGCGATGCAGAACACGACGGTGCAAGGCACCAAGGTCATCAACCAGTTGTTGATCTTGGCGAGCATCGAACAAGGCCGCCAGCACGCCGCCCCCGAGCAGGCGCCGCCGTCTACCGTGCTGAGCGAAACGGTCACGTCGGTGATCGAGGAGCTTGCGCCGCTGGCGCAGCGCCATGATGTCGAACTGGGCCTCGACGCATCCGACGACGGCCTGGTCCTGTCGGTGCCGGCCCATCTGCTGCGCGAGATCACCTTCAACCTGATCGACAACGCCATCAAGCACATGGACGGGCCGGGCTCGGTCAGCGTGCGGGTCCAGCGCGCCGGCGATTGCGCACTGCTGCGCATCGTCGATACCGGCCCCGGTATCGCGCCCGCACACCTGGATCGCGTGTTCGAGCGTTTCTACCGCGCCGACCATGGCAAACCGAACAGCTTCGGGCTGGGGCTATCGATCGTCAAGGAGATCTGCGATTCGCTCCGCGGCGAGATCCGGATGGGGGCCGGCGAACAGGGCAAGGGGTTGCAGGTCGATGTCAGGCTGCCGCTTGCGCTGGTCGAACCTCCGCAGGCGTGCGAGCGCTATTGAAAACTCGTTCTCAGCCCGAGGTACGCCGCGCCCTTGTTGCTGGCGCCCGCATTGCGCAGGCCGTGTCCTGCCGAGAATAACAGTGCCAGGCCGTCGCGTAGTTGCAGGATGCCGCCGAGGTTGATCCCGGTCGCAGTCGCTTCGTCGACGTGGTGACGCGTGGTGCCGTACCACTCTCCGCCGAACTGGAGGCGGGCATTGACCTCGTACAGCGCGGTGATCCCGCCCGCCCAGGCGTCGTGCGCGCGCGTGCCATGGTCGAGCCAGTAACCGGCGCCGCCGAAGACGGTCCAGCGTCCGCGTGTCGTCTGCACCCAGAGTGGCAGGTAGACGCTGTGGGCGCCCGCGCCGAGGCCGCGGCGCGCGCTGCCGGTCGGGAGTTCGAGCATCGGGTAGATGCCCACCATCCAGTCGCTACGTGGCTGGTCGGGACGCGTCAGGCGGTATTTGACGCCGAGCTCGAGATCGCCCAGGCCCACGGCGTTGCCGCCGGGGCCGCGCGTGTAGGCGATCTGCGGCTGCGCGTGCAGTTGGACGTTGGGCAGGACACCGTAGTTCAGGTCGATACCCGGCACGGCACCGCCGCTGCCGTCCGCGCTGCGCAGCCAGGTCGCGCCGTAGTTGATTTCCCACGCGTGCAGGTCGACCGGCTCGGGATCGTCGGTGACGAACGGCGGGCCCGCGTGGGCACAGGTCGACGCCACGGCTGCCGCGGCGACGCATCGGCGCAGTGCCTTAATCATGGGCGACATGCTCCAGGCGTTCCGCCCGCTGGGGCAACAGGACCACGAGCATGAGCATGCACACGACGAGTGCCCCGGAGGCCGCGTACCGGCTCAGCGCGAGTCCGCCGTCGGCGACCGGCTTGTCGAGGTAGTCGCCGACCGTGGCGCCGAGCGGCCGGGTCAGGATGAACGCGGCCCAGAACAGCGCGGTGCGCGACGTGCGTGTCCAGAAATACAGGCCAACCACGACCAGAAGTCCCGCACCGAACAGGGCGGCCCCGCCACCGTAGCCGAATCCCCAGCCCGTTTCCGGATCGGCCACCCAGTCGCCGAGCGCCGTGCCGAGGGTCTGGGAAAACAGGATCGTGATCCAATAGAAGATCTCCGCCGTGCGCGTGTCGAGCCGCTTGATCGACACGGAACCGAGGCTGCGGTGCCAGGCGAAGAGCGTCACCGTCAAGAGCGCGAACAGCAGCGTCGAGCCACCGAGGTAGCCGATCCCCAGCGACCGGTCGCACAGGTCCGCCAGGGTGGTGCCCACCGTCGTGGTGGCCACGATGACGGTCCAGAACAGGAACGGGTGGAAGCGGTTGGCGCGTATCTGCGCGGTCAGCGCGAGCGCCAGCAAGGCCGCGAAAATGCCGGTGCCCGCGAGATAGCCGAGATTCATCGACATCGTGACGGTATCGCCGGCAGTCTCGCCGAGCGTCGTTGCCAGGATCTTGATGATCCAGAATCCCAGTGTCAGGGCGGGGACCTTGGCAAGGTCGGCGTGATGGCAATCACGGACGGAAGCGGCTGGGCTCATACGGACTCCGATTGACGACAATGCGCGCCATCCTAGCCCAATCGCCGTGTTCGGCAGCGTGATTTCCATGACATGTTGTGAATCCGCCAAAATGGCAGCGTCCTCAGTGGCAGCTAAGTCTTGTGCCATAGTATCGTCCAGTTCATCGAACCGGATCGTCGGAGTGAAAGGGGCTGCATGCGGGTGTTACTGGCGGAGGACGACCTCATGATCGGCGCGGCCGTGCAGGCCGCCTTGCGCGATGCGTCGTACGCGGTCGACTGGGTGCGCAATGGCGTCGAGGTGCCCGCTGCCGTCGGCAGCCAGCATTACGACATGGTATTGCTCGACCTCGGCCTGCCGGGACAGGACGGCCAGCAGGTGCTGCGCCGCCTGCGCGGCGCGGGAAAGACCTTGCCGCTATTGATCATCACCGCCCGCGACGACCTCGATGAACGGTTGCGCGGGCTCGACGGCGGCGCCGACGACTACCTCGTCAAGCCTTTCGCCATGGCGGAGCTGCTGGCGCGGATGCGGGCGGTCGTGCGGCGCCAGAGCGCGGACGGCGCCGTCCTGCTCTCCAACGGCATCGTCGCGCTCGATCCGATGACCCGCGAGGCCCGCGTCGGCGATGCTGGTCCCGTCAGCCTGTCGAACCGCGAATTCGCCGTGCTGCACGCGCTCATGGTGCGTCCCGGGGCAATCCTGTCGCGCAGCGATCTCGAAGACCGCGTCTACGGTTGGGGCGAGGAAGTGGAGAGCAATGCGATCGAATACCTCATCCACACATTGAGGCGCAAGCTCGGCATGCGCGTCATCCAGAACGTCAGGGGCGCGGGATGGATGGTTTCCAGGCGCGCTTGAGCGCGTCGCTCCGGCTGCAGTTGTCGTTCGTGCTCGCGGCCGTCATGTTCGTAGGCGCGATTGCGGCCGGAACGTTCTCATTCATTACCGCATTCCGCTCCGCCAATGAGTTGCAGGACGACACGCTGCGTGAAATCGCGGCGCTCGCGCTGCGCCTGCCGGCCGGCATGGCGTCCGCGCGGCCGGCAGAGGCGCCGGCCAGCCGCAACCTGGACGCGCGCCTCCTCGTCGAAACCATCGGCGGCACTGACGTATCGCGGCCGCTGCCGCTGCCCGCGCACGTGCCGGACGGCTTCAGCACGCGCGACGTCGCGGGCACGGGATACCGCGTGCTGGTGCAAACGGCGGCCGATGGACGCAGGATCGCAGTGGCGCAGGAAACCGACCTGCGCGACGACGCGGCGCAGGACAGCGCGGTGCGTACCGTGCTGCCGTTGGTGATCGTGGCGATCGTGCTGCTCGTCACGGTGGCGGTCGTGGTGCGCAAGCTCATCGCGCCGATTGCCGCGGCCGCGCACGATCTCGATGCGCGTGACCAGCACGACCTGAGCCCGTTGGACGACCAGGCGCTGCCGGTCGAGGTGCGTCCCTTTGCGGTGGCGCTGAATCGGCTGCTCGGCCGGCTGGCCGCCACGCTGGCCGTCGAGCGCCGCTTCATCGCCGATGCTGCGCATGAGCTGCGGACACCAGTGACCGCCATCGCGCTGCAGGCCGAGCGCCTGGCCGAGGCGCCGATGCCGGACGAGGCGCGGGCCCGGCTGGCGGTCCTGCGCCAGGGGATCGTGCGCGGAACGGACTTGCTGGACCAGCTGTTGTCCCTCGCCCGCGCGCGCCTGCAGCCATTGCCGGACAGCCCGGGCGCATCCGTGCGTCCGGCGTTGCGCCATGTCCTCGAGGACATGGTGGCCGTGGCCGAGGCCAAGGGCGTCGACATCGGCATCGTCGCAGACGCCGATGCGCGGGTCCTGTTGGGCGAAGCCGATCTGTACATGTTGATCAAGAACCTGGTGGACAACGCGATTCGCTATGGCCCTGCGGGCGGCCGGGTGGACCTGGTGGCGCACGCCGCAGCGGCACACGTGTCGATCGAGGTCACGGACGAGGGGCCAGGCATCGCCGCCGGCGACCTGGAACGTGTGTTCGCGCCGTTCTATCGCGGCACCGGGCAGCAGCAGCCCGGTACGGGACTCGGACTCGCCATCGTCGCATCCATCGTCGACAAATGCGGCGGCAAGGTGACCTTGCATCGTCGTGGCGAAGCGGCGACGGGCGGCCTGCGCGCGGAGGTGACGTTGCCGCGGTTGATGTAGCGTCGAACCGGCACAGGCCGGGCCTGGCCGGTATCCAGGGCCATTCATTCACTATCGGAGGAAACATGAAGCACACGATGTTGCGCTGCCTGGCGGCGGCGGGACTGGCTGCCTTGTCCGGGACAACGCTCGCCGCGCACGCCGGCGACGGCGGTTATCGGGTGACGGACAAGCGCGTCCTCGACGGACCGGTACGTTGGGACTACGTGTCGATGGACAGCGAGCGGCATCACCTGTTCCTGACGCGCGGCGAGCACGTCGACGTGTACGACGTCCAGAAGCGGGAAGTCGTCGGTACGATTCCGTCGACACCGGGCGTGCACGGCGTCGCGGTGGCGGCCGACCTCGGGCTCGGCTTTTCCAGCAACGGCGCTGCGAATGCCGTCACGGTCTTCCGCCTGGACACGCTGGTGCCGATCGCGACCGTGGCGGTGGGCGCCGGTCCGGACTCGCTGGTCTACGATACCGCCACCCATCGGGTGTTCGTCGCCAACGGCGCGGGCAACAGCATGTCCGTCATCGATGCCGGCACCAGGAAAGTCGTGGGTACGATCGCGTTGCCGGGCGCGCCCGAAACCGCGGTGGTGGACGGCAAGGGGCGGCTGTTCGTGGCACTGGAAGATCGGAACGCGATCGCCGAAATCGATACGGACAAGTTGAAGCTGGTCGCCGAACGCCGTATCGCGTCCGTCTGTGAAGAACCGGCGGGCCTGGCGATCGATCCCCAGGGCGGGCTGCTCTATGCGGGGTGCCACAACCGGAAGCTCGCCGTCGTCGACGCGCGCACGGGGAGGATCGTCGGTTCCGCGGCGATCGGGCGCGGCAACGACGCCGTCGCCATCGACCTGCAGCGCAAGCTTGTCTTTGCGTCCAACGGCGACGGGACCCTGGCCGTGATCGACGCGGCGGCGCCGTTCGCCGTCCGTGGAACAGTCGCGACCATGCCGCGCGCCCGGACGGTCACGCTCGATCCGGCGACGCACAAGCTGTATCTCGTGTCCGCCGAAACCGATCCGGCCGCGGCCCCCGGTCCGAAAGGCCGGGTCGCCCTGAAGCCCGGTACGTTTACGGTCATCACGGTGGGCGCGCAATAACAACCGGGACCAGGGCAGCGGGGGCGCCATAACAAACATGGCCGCATCGGCGGCCATGTCGTCATGCCTCGCGGGAGGCTTTGGAGAAGCCTAGAGGTGGGCGACGATCGTAACGGCCGCCGCAAGAGCACCCGCAAAGGCCACGGCCAAAGTCAGCATTGCTTTGCCAAACTTCGAATCGTCCTTGGTGATCGCTTGCATTACGTGCATCATTTTTGCACCTCCTTCTTACGCTGATAAGTAGTCTAACACACGTTACGCAAGCTTAAAGTGGACGAGCGGGTACAAGATGCACATAGCAGCGGTTACCCCGATTGAAATATTGACAACATATTGATTGCTCACGCCACTACGCACCGTCCGTGCGGTGCTGAATCCAACGAACAAGGTGCAGATCAGGGCGAGGACGCCGCACAGACCGATGGTCCAGCCGATGGCTCTATGATCGTCCGCATGTCTTTCCCAAGCCGAGATTGCATCATAGCTCGTCGCCGCCAACAGGGCGATCGCGGTCCAAAACAGCTGACCAGTCTCGACAGACTTGCGCATCAGGGTACGGGCAACACCAGGGGTACCGCTTGTTGCCTCATCAATCGCAATAATGCCGACGACAAGGTAGGGCAAGAGTACGGGTACCCCTAGGTTGACCAGAAACCAGAGACCGTTATCAACAAAAAAATAGAAAGCGGAGCTTAGCAAGGCCGTTTCGCCGGGTTCGTTAAATAAACAGCATTTTATCTTTGGCCAAGGAAGCTGGTGGACTTCCTGTCAACATTTTACGTTTCCGCCAGTGGTGATGCGACAAGTATTGATCCGGCTCTGCTGTTGGGTCATGCCAGCAGTTTTTTTCGTCGTTGTTCCGGCACCGCCAACACCCTGAGCGCCGTCTCCATCCGCACCCGCCGATACTCCATCGCCCTTGCCGCCGCATGCACCCCGCGCGCCCGCAAGGCATCCTGCACGTTGTCGGCCGTCCAGCGGTCGATCCGCCGTTCACCCAGCATTTTCTTCAGCAAGCCCTGGTCGTCGATCCATCGGTAAGTCATGACGTCCTCCTCGTGGTGGTTGAGGACTCAATCGTCGCGTAATTGCACAACAGCAACTTACCGAGCATCAAATTCAGGAGAATCGCGCATGATTGAGGATGAGCCAGGCCACCGTGATGATGACCATCCCCGTGAATGTCACGCATGACCAGGTAAAGAACCAGGCCGACAGCAGCCCCGCCTGCAGCACTTTCTCGAACAGCACGCCCAGCGCGAAATCGAACGCGGTCAGGAACGACCAGCGCCGCAGATACACGGGCAGGTAGCGGCTCATCCTGCGGTTGTGCTGGTGCGCGGCGTGCCGTTCGACGCGGTCGCGCGCGGCGCTGACGTCGCGGAACAGCCAGTCGAAGAACAGGAAGCGGTAGAGCAGGCGCCGGAACGGCATCTCGGGAACCGGCTCCCCGGCCGTAGCAGCCTGTTGTTGCGTGTCCTTGTCGATCGTCATGGTTGCACCGCTCGCTTGAATGGCAGGTCATCACACCTGGCCACGATCACCCATGTTATGCCAGATGTTGCTCAGAGCACGTTCGCGGACTAACGTAGCGTGCGCGGCTTCCTTCGTTTCTGAGCAGCACCAACAAAAAGCAAAACGGGCGCACGCGGCGCCAGTTCCGGAACAGCGCGGACAGCGCGTCAGCCTTCCTTCACCCGCTGCGTGATATGCGCCAGCGCCTCGTCGACCTGGTCGATCAGGATCAGGGACAGGTCGCCCGGCTGCAGGCGTGCCAGCGCCTGGTCGATGGCGACGAACTCGCCCTTGATCTCGTCGACGTGCGTCGTGCGGCTCGCGCCGGCCAGGCCCTCGCGCAGCAGGGCGACGACTTCGCCTTCCGAGCGGCCGCGCTGGCACTGGTCTTCGTACAGCAGCACGTCGTCGAACGCCTTGCCGAGGATGCGGGTCTGGTCGCGGATGTCCTCGTCGCGGCGGTCGCCCGCGCCCGAGATCACGACGGAGCGGCGCCTGGCCGGCATCGATTCGACGGCGTTCACCAGGGCCTGGATCGCGTCCGGGTTGTGGCCGTAGTCGGCGATGACGGTCGCGCCGCGGTAGTCGAACACGTTGAAGCGGCCCGGCGCGTTGTCGCTCTCGCCGACGAAGGTCTTCAGGCCCAGGCGGATCGCGTCCCACGCGATGCCCACGGCCCACGCGGCGGCCACCGAGGCCATCACGTTCTCGACCTGGAAGCCGACCACGCCGCCGCGGGTGATGGGCACCTCGAGCAGCGGCACGCGCTCTTCCTTCTTGCCCTGCGCCGCGACGAGGTGGCCGTCCTTGACGTAGACGATGCGGCGGCCCTGCGCGCGGTGCTTCTGCATGGTCGGCAGCGACGGGTCCTGCGCGAAATAGGTGACGTCGCCGCGGGTGTTCTCGGCCATGCCCGCGACGATCGGGTCGGCCGCGTTCAGCACGGCCATGCCGCCGGGGGCCACGTTCTGGATGATCACGCGCTTGAGTACCGCGAGGTCTTCCAGCGTGGTGATGTAGTTCAGGCCCAGGTGGTCGCCGGCGCCGATGTTGGTGACGACGCCGACCTGGCAGCGATCGAATGCCAGGCCCTCGCGCAGCATGCCGCCGCGCGCCGTCTCGAACACGGCCGCGTCGACGTCCGGGTGCAGCAGCACGTTGCGCGCGCTGCGCGGGCCGCTGCAGTCGCCGCTGTCGATGCGGCGGCCCTGGATGTACACGCCGTCCGTGTTCGTCATGCCGGTGCGCAGGCCCGAGCTCGCGAGCAGGTGCGCGATCAGGCGCACGGTGGTGGTCTTGCCGTTCGTGCCCGTCACCGCGACGACCGGGATCCGGCCGTCGTCGCCCGGGGCGTACAGCGTGTCCATGATGGCGTCGCCGACGGCGCGGCCCTTGCCGAACGACGGCGAGATGTGCATGCGCAGGCCCGGCGCGGCGTTCACTTCGACGATGCCGCCGCCTTGCTCTTCGATGGGCTTCAGGACGCTGTCGCACACGAGGTCGACGCCGCAGATGTCCAGGCCGACCATGTGCGCGGCCGCGATCGCGCGTGCCGCCACTTCGGGGTGGACGTCGTCCGTCACGTCGGTGGCGGAGCCGCCCGTCGACAGGTTCGCGTTGTTGCGCAAGGTGACGCGCTGGCCTTTCGGCGGCACGGAGTCGGCGTCGTAGCCCTGCTTGGCAAGGGAGGCGAGGGCGATGTCGTCGAAGCGGATTTTCGTGAGCGACGTCGCGTGGCCATCGCCGCGGCGCGGGTCCTTGTTGACGATGTCGACGAGCTGGCGCACGGTGTGTTTGCCGTCGCCGACGACGTGCGGCGGGTCGCGGCGGGCGGCGGCGACGAGCTTGTTGCCGACGACGAGCAGGCGGTAGTCGTGGCCCGGCAGGTATTTTTCGACCATGATGTCGTCGCGGAACTCGGACGCGGCGTGGAAGCCCGCGTCCAGCTGTTCGCGCGTCGTGACGTTCACGGTCACGCCCTTGCCCTGGTTGCCGTCCTTCGGCTTGATCACGACCGGCACGCCGATTTCCTGCGCGGCGGCCCAGGCGTCGTCAGGGTCGGCGACGCTGCGGCCCAGCGGCACGGGCACGCCGGCCGCGTTCAGCAGGGTCTTGGTCAGTTCCTTGTCCTGGGCGATCGATTCCGCGATGGCGCCGGTGGCGTCGATCTCGGCGGCCTGGATGCGGCGCTGGCGGCTGCCCCAGCCGAACTGCACGAGGCTGCCCTCGGTCAGGCGGCGGAACGGGATGCCGCGCGCGACGGCGGCGTGCACGATCGAGCCCGTCGACGGGCCGAGGCGCACGTCCTCGTCGAGGTCGCGGAGCTGCTTGAGGGCGCCTTCGAGGTCGAACGGCTGGTCGTTGCGGGCCGCGGCGCACAGCTGCTCGGCCAGTTGCATGGCCAGGCGGCCGACGTCTTCCTCGCTGTATTCGACGACGACCTGGTAGACGCCGCGCTCCAGCGTGGCGGTCGTGCGGCTGAACGTGACGGGGCAGCCCGCCTGCGCCTGCAGGGCGAGCGCGGCGACTTCGAGCACGTGGGCCAGCGGGATCTTGTCGTCATGGCCGGTCGGCTGCAGCGCGCCGATGTCGGGGAACGAGGCGCGCAGGCGCGTCTCGAAACCGGACAGGGCGTCGATCGATTCTTCCTCGGGCGCGCAGGTCACGATCGCCTCGATCGACGTGTGATGGCTCCAGAGGTTCGGGCCGCGCAGGGCCCGTACGCGTGTTACTTCCATGGATCTTTCCTTTAGGGTCTTGCGGCGCCAGAGCTCCTGGTAGCTGGCGCGCACCGGCCCGGTCATGCCGGGCACGTATCTTTATGAGGCTTTGCCCTTCTTTTTGCCGGCTGCGTCGAACGTGCGCAGGCCGGCGCAGATCAAGTCGGTCGGCACGTCCAGCGCCCAGCCGGCCAGCGCGGCGGCCAGCAGGGCGTCCGGCTGCGCGGCGGTGGCGGGCTTGACCTTGTCGATGCCCAGCAGCGGCATCTCTTCGCTGCCTTGCGCCAGGACGATGTGGCCGTCGCGCACGAAGGCCACGCGGCCGCCGGCGGCGCGGTGCGCGCGCAGTACGTCGTCGGCTTCGTCCTGCGCGTAGAACAGCACGGCGCCGTCGCACAGGTCGGCCAGCGCGGCCACGCGCGGGTCGCGCGCGTTCAGCACGGCCGCGCCATCGGCCAGCACGACGTCCACCTGGCTGCGCACGACGTTGTAGAGTGCATCGTCGTCGCGCACGTACAGGTCGGCCACGTCGGCCACGTTCCCCATGTCGGTCACGATGCCGACCTGGCAGCGGTCGTAGGGCAGGCCCTCGGAGAGGATGGTGCGCGCGTTCGATTCGAACACGGCGGCCTGCACGGTGCGGTTGATCAGCAGGCGCTGGCCGGCGTCGAAGCGGGTGCCGTCCTGGGTCGTGACCTGGCGGCTGTCGAGGAACAGGCCGTCGCGGTTCGCCACGCCCACGTGTTTGCCGGACAGGTTCAGCACGGTGCCGACGAGGCGCGCGGCCAGCGCGGCGTCCGTGGTGCCGGTGACCCCCACGAGCGGAATGCGTCCGGTCTCGCCGTCGGCGAACAGGTGCTCGACGATGGCTTTGCCGACGTTGCGCGGCTCGCCCTGCGCGGGCTTGATGTGGGCGAGCAGGCCCGGGCTGGAATTGACTTCGATGATGGCGCCGCGCTGTTCCTCCAGCGGACGCGCGATGTCTTCGCACACGAGGTCGATGCCGGCGATGTCCAGGCCCACGACGCGCGCGGCCAGCGCGGCCACGTGCGCGACATCCGGATGGACGTCGTCCGTGACGTCGTCCGCCACGTTGCCGTTCAGCTGGATCAGCACCTTCTGGCCGGCCTGCGGGATGGAATCCGGGTTCAGGCCCTGGCGCTGCAGGTCGAGCTTGATCTCGTCGCTGTCATGCGGCCTGACGGGGCTGAGCGGGAATTCTTCCGATTCGCCGCGGCGCGGGTCGATGTTGATCTGGCTGTCGCACAGCTGGGTGACGGTGGATGCGCCGTCGCCGACGACCCACAGCGATTCGCCCCTGGCGGCCGCGACGACCTTCGCGCCGACGACGAGCAGGCGGTGTTCGTTGCCGGGAATGAAGCGCTCGACGAGGACGGCGCTGGATTCGCCTTCCTCGGACGCGATGGCGTACGCGGCGTGCACGTCCGCTTCCGACATCAGGTTCAGCGACACGCCGCGGCCATGGTTGCCGTCGACCGGCTTGACGGCGACGGGCAGGCCGATGTCCTGCGCTTCTTCCCACGCGGCTTCCGCGCTGCGCACGACGGTGCCTTCCGGGACCGGCACGCCGCAGGACGCGAGCAGGGTCTTGGTGAGGTCCTTGTCGCTGGCGATGGACTCGGCGATGGCGCTCGTGCGGTCGGTCTCGGCCGTCCAGATGCGGCGCTGCGCGGCGCCGTGGCCCAGCTGCACGAGATTGCCGTCGGTCAGGCGGATCGACGGGATGCGGCGGTCGGTGGCGGCCTCCACGATGTGGCCCGTGGATGGGCCGAGGCAGTAGCGGTCGACCAGTTCCGTCAGCTCGTCCACCTTGCCCTGCAGGTCGAACGGCGTATCGTTGATGGCGGCCATCAGGAGGGCGTGGCCGGCCTGCAGGGCGGCACGGCCGACGGTATCGTCGCGCGTGCGGAACGCCATTTTATAGATGCCCTGGTCGGCCGTGGAGCGGGTCTTGCCGAAGCCGGTCTTCATGCCGGCCAGGTTCTGCAGTTCGAGGACGACGTGTTCCAGGATGTGGCCGGCCCACGTACCGTCGCGCAGGCGCTCCAGGAAGCCGCCGCGCTCGCCGACGCCGCAGCGGTGTTCGATCAGGCCCGGCAGCCAGGCGGTGAGGCGTTCGTACAGGCCGGGAAGTTTGTTCGAAGGACATTCTTCGAGTTCGCCGATGTCGAGCCATGCTTCGATGACAGGGCGATAGGTCCAGATGTTCGGTCCACGCAGGTGGTTTACACGAAGAATTGCAATGTCTTTCTTGTTTGTCATGAAAATATCCAGCCACGCGATGACCGCTCTCTCATCGCGTGGCGTTGCCTAAGTTTGCACATCGTTGGTCGAAGACGGCGCCGGATCGCGGCCCGTCTTCCTCTCTTTCCACAATGCACATGTTGTATACTTGCCGGAACGAAGCTTACCGTGCCGAATCGATTTCTGCCAGTCTGACCCCTCCGATAGAATACCGTACACTCCCGCGCGCCACCTTTCGGTCGGCGCGCGTGTCAACGGCAATACCATTCGCAACGTTCCATCGTACAGATCTGCCAGCCTTTGGCACTGTCCAATCCCGATTCGAACTGGAAACTTCGCCTTTACCGGCGGCATCACATGACAACTCAACAACTTGTTCCCTCCGTTCCGCCGGCATTGACTGCCGGTTTCCTGCCTGAGCACTGGCAGGCGGACGTCGCGAAAAAGCTTGCGCCAGGGGAAAACGTTTTAAACAGCGTCGAGGTTGACCTCGATGCGAAATTACGCTTCACCAAGGGTATCCTCGTCGTCACCAATTATCGCTTGCTCACGCGTGCGCCCGGCGACACGATGTGGCGCGACTGGCCGTATCGTGCCGGTTTGACAATGCGCCATTACGACCACGGCGGCGTCGGCCACCTCGAACTGATCGACGAGAACGGCTTGCTGGCGGCCTGGCGCTTCACCCTGGGCCAGAACCTGCAGGCCATCCGCGTCGTCGACCAGTTCCACGACCAGGTCGACAGCCACGTCAGCGGCGTCGCCGTGCAGCCGCCCGAGCAACACACTTGTCCAAGTTGCAAGGCGCCGCTGGAACCGGACCAGGAAGACTGCCCGATCTGCACGAAGGTGCTCCATACGCCGCCGTCGACCTGGACGCTGTTCCGTTTGTGGCGCTTCGCCATGCCGTATCGGGGTCAATTGCTCCTAGGATTCTTGCTCATGTTGGCAAGTACTGGCGCACACATGATTCCGCCGTACCTGACGATGCCGCTGATGGACAACGTGCTGATCCCGTACCAGAACGGCAAGCACATCGACACACGCCTCGTCTACCAGTACATGGGCGGCCTGTTCGCCTCCGCGATCCTGGCCTGGGCACTGGGCTGGGGCCGCACCTACATCCTCGCCCTGGTCTCGGAGCGCATGGGCGCCGACATGCGTTCGGAAACCTATGAACACCTGCTGAGACTGTCGCTGGAATTCTTCGGCGGCAAGCGTACGGGCGACCTCATGTCGCGCATCGGCAGCGGCTCGGACCGGATCTGCGTGTTCCTGTCGCTGCACCTGCTCGACTTCCTGTCCGACGTCCTCATGATCATCATGACAGGCGTGATCCTGTTCAGCATCAATGCCAAGCTGGCGCTGATCACGCTGGTGCCGCTGCCGTTCATCGCCTGGATGATCCACGTCGTGCGCGACAAGCTGCGCACCGGGTTCGAGAAGATCGACCGCGTCTGGGGCGAGGTCACGAACGTGCTGGCCGACACGATCCCCGGCATCCGCGTCGTGAAGGCCTTCGCCCAGGAGCATCGCGAGGCGTCGCGTTTCCGCGAAGCGAACAAGCACAACCTGGCCGTCAACGACAAATTGAACAAGGTGTGGTCGCTGTTCTCGCCGACCGTCTCGCTGCTGACGGAGCTGGGTCTGCTCATCATCTGGTGCTTCGGCATCTGGCAGGTGAGCCAGCAGGAAATCACCGTCGGTGTGCTCTCGGCATTCATCGCGTACAGCGGCCGGTTCTACGTCCGCCTCGATTCGATGAGCCGCATCGTGTCCGTCACGCAGAAATCGGCGTCGGCCGCCAAGCGTATCTTCGACATCCTCGACCACGTGTCGAGCGTCCCGGACCCCGTCAACCCGGTCAAGCTGGACAAGGTCGAAGGCAATATCGCGTTGCGCGAAGTGGGCTTCCGCTACGGCAACCGCGCCGTCAACCGCGGCATCTCGCTGAACATCAACGCGGGCGAGATGGTCGGCCTCGTCGGCCACTCGGGTTCCGGCAAGAGCACGCTCGTGAACCTGATCTGCCGCTTCTACGACGTGGCGGAAGGCGCGATCCTGCTGGACGGCCGCGACATCCGCAGCTTCGCCGTGGCCGACTACCGCCGCCACATCGGCCTCGTGCTGCAGGAGCCGTTCCTGTTCTTCGGCACCATCGCGGAAAATATCGCCTACGGCAAGCCGGACGCGACGCGCGAAGAGATCATCGCCGCCGCCCGCGCCGCGCACGCCCACGAATTCATCCTGCGCCTGGCGCAAGGCTACGATTCGATGGTCGGCGAGCGCGGCCAGGGCCTGTCCGGCGGCGAGCGCCAGCGCATCTCGATCGCGCGCGCGCTGCTGATCGATCCGCCGATCCTGATCCTCGACGAGGCCACGTCCTCGGTCGACTCGGAAACGGAAAAAGAAATCCAGAAGGCGCTGGACAACCTCGTGCAGGGCCGCACGACGATCGCCATCGCGCACCGGCTCTCCACCTTGCACCGCGCCGACCGCCTCGTCGTGCTGGATCGCGGCCAGGTCGTGGAAGAGGGCAACCACGACGACCTGATGGCGCGCCAGGGTGCCTACTTCCGGCTGTACGAGGCGCAGGCGCGCAACGTCGACCAGGACCCGGACGACGGCAACAAGGAAGACTGAACGATGACCACTTTTACTTTACGCCGGGATGCGTTCGGCAAGCTGGTACTGACGAACGGCGACGGCGAGGAATTCGTCGGCGTGGCCCCCGTGCGCTCGTTCCCCGTGCAGGCGCCGACGAAGGGCATCTCGCTTGTGCGGGACGGCGGCAAGGAAGTCGCGTGGATCGACGACCTCGAGAACCTGCCGGCCGACCTCCGCACGCTCGTCACCGATGAACTGGACGGCCGCGAATTCATGCCCGAGATTCAGTCGATCAAGGCCGTGTCCAGCTTCGCCACGCCGTGCACCTGGACCGTCAGGACCGACCGCGGCGACACGGAGTTCGTGCTGAAAGGCGAGGAAGACATCCGCCGCCTGGGCGCCTATTCGCTGCTGATCGCGGACAGCCACGGCATCCACTTCCTCATCCGCGACATGTTCGCGATCGACAAGGGCAGCAGGAAGATTCTGGACCGGTTCCTATAAGCGTTACCGGCTGATGCGGGCGCTATCGTGGCCAGGAATTCACAGCTGGTGGGATCTGGATCCTGTTAAGGCCACCTCGAAAAACCTCGGCCAGGCTGACGATGGCTGAGTAACATCCTGACATCGACGCAGCCAGCGAGTGTCGTCATGATGAAACCCCGGCTCAGCCTTTTTGCCGAGCAGGAGCGCGAAGACCGGCGAGCAAAAATAGGCGATCCTTTGGTCGGCCTGGCCGAGCACGTCGATTTCGAAGCGCTGGCCGCGCGCATCGATGCCGCCGCACCGCGGCCTTCGCGCGCCAAGGGCAGGGGCCCGCCGTACCCGACAGTCTTGATGATCAAGATCCTGGTGCTTCGACAGTTATATAACCTTGCGGACGACGCGCTGGAGTACCAGTTGCTGGACCGTCGCAGCTATAACCTCAAGCGATTGGTCTTCCTGAAAGAACATCGGGTGGCACCGTTCTAAACCAGCAGTTTGGCACCCTGCGCTTGCCGAACTGACCTCATCCAGATACGAGTGGCTATCGAAATCACGTTGATGGAGCCACGTAGCAACGCCGAATCAAGCACTACATTGCCTGGCTCATGCCGAAAGCCGGGCTATTCGAGGTGGCCTTAATTTATGACGCAATCTCCCCTATTTTTCTCCTTGTTTTTATTTTGGCTACGCAGGCGGAGCTAATATCAAAAGCCAAGATCATCGTGAAGTACGCGGCAATGAATATAAATTCAGAAAGGGCAGCTGCTCCATGTAATACTTGGTACGCATTAAGGCCCCCTGTGATAGTGATAGATACTTGGTTAACAGATAATGCCATGTTTCCAAGGAAATCATATATCGTATGCATTGCTATTGCCAGTGAAAGCGAATTCCATCTAAGAGCGACACTTGCATAAAATATCCCGCTGATTATGATTGTTGCCATTATTGAGAAATGGCAAAGACAAAAGATTAGTGAGGATGAAACTATGGCATATATCGGCCTCATCCTTTTTAGAAGCGAGCGCAGAAGAAACTTTCTGAAAATGATTTCTTCTGAAACAGCTGCGCCAAGCGCATCAATTAGAAACATTGGCCAAAGGTTGTAAGGAATTAAGGATTTTACGAACGATAATTCCTTTTCTCTGAGCCCCAGGGCGAAGAGCATAAATAGCAAAAGAGCTATATATGAAATACATAGTACGCCCTGCCAAACTATACTTCGCATAGCGGTATTTCTTTCGGCGTACAGCAACAACAGCACTGAACAAGTGACGATTATTGCGAGGTTCCACGGTCCCGCATTGCCTTTATCTATCGCAGCCCATAATTTTGCCACGAACAAAAAAGGCAAAAAAAGCCAAATATTAATTTTTTTTACATATTCCATTTTCTCTGGATTTCCATTTGCGCCCAACCGATTAAGTTGGGGCGTCGATTGGTCAGTTACATATCATCTGGCGATAAATATTGTCAAATCCGCCATTCGATAGGGACTCATCTGCCGTTTTGCTTTTGCGCAGCGTGTGACAATGCATTGGATTGACACGGATAGCGCCCTGAATTGTTCAGGAAACGCGTGTATAACCAGCCGGGTCTTGACATTTAAAGACCACGCAAGGGCGACCTTCCTGATTTGCAACAAAAAATGCTCAATTGCACAGCTGCGGTATTCGCTTCCTCACCGTGTCATGCTTGTCACTGGCAAAGACATCGGTGAAATTTTCTCCCGGAATCTTTAAACTTGATTGATCGCTCGTCCTTCCGGTTGGCAGCGAGGCAGGTGGATAAGCGCTAATTTTTCCCCTGCGTGTCCGTGGCGTGACAAGTGGACAATTCTGGACCGCTGTCCGAGCCACAGCGTTTGCTACGCAAGCTCGCCGCATGCTTCGGGTACAGTAGCGGCAACGCAACAAGGAGACTCGCATCGAACCCGTCCACTTCGTCGTCGTCACGATCGGCTCGGCCGGCGACCTGTTCCCCTTCCTGGCGCTGGCGCTCGCGCTGCGCGCGCGCGGCCATCGCGTGAGTTTCCTCGCGCCGGAGCAGCACGGTCCGTGGGTGCGGCCGACCGGGCTGCCGTTCACGGGCCTGCCGGCCGACGAAGCCGTGCTGCGCGACCCGGACCTGTGGCACCCCACGCGCGGCTTCGGTGTCGTCTGGCGCGCGACGCGGCCGGCGATGGCGCGCATCGTGCCGTTCGTCGAGGCGCTGCCGGCGGACGAGCGCTGCGTGCTGCTCGCGCACCCGCTCGCGCTGCCCGAGGCGGACCTGTGCCGCGCGGTGCATCCCGGCGTCAGGATCGCGGCCGCCTACCTCGCGCCGGCGAACCTGGTGACGGTGCACGATCCCTTGCTGGTCGGCCCATGGCGCGTGCCCGCGTGGGTGCCGCTGGCCGCGCGGCGCCGCTTCTGGCGCTGGGTGGGCAAGCGCTTCGTCGATCCCGTCGCGCTGGCGGACGTGAACGCGGCGCGCGTCGCGCGCGGGTGCGCGCCCGTGGCGACGCTGGTCGACTGGATCGCGGCCGTGCCCGACCTGTCGCTGACCTTGTTCCCCGACTGGTTCGCGCCCACGCAGCCGGACTGGCCGCAGCCGCTGGTCCGCGGCGATTTCCCCCTGTTCGATCCGAACGCCGACGCGCCGCCGGGCGCCGCTCTGCACGCGTTCCTGCGGGCCGGCACGGCGCCGCTCGTGTTCACGCACGGCACCGGCAACACGCAGGCGGCGGCGTATTTCCGCCATGCGTGCGCGGCCGCCGGGCGCCTGGGCCGGCGCGCGATCTTCCTCACGCCGCACCGCGACCAGGTGCCGCCGGACCTGCCGCCGGCGATGCTGTGGCAGGACTACGTGCCGCTGCGGCTCCTGCTGCCGCATGCGGCCGCGCTGGTCCACCACGGCGGTATCGGCACGACGGCGGAGGCGCTGCGCGCGGGGACGCCGCAGCTGGTCGTGCCGCTCGCGCACGACCAGTTCGACAATGGCGCGCGCGTGGCGGCGCTCGGCGTCGGCGCGAGCCTGCCCGCGGGGCGGCTGAACGAGGCACGGCTCGCGCGCGCGCTGGAGGCGCTGCTGGCGGCCCCCGGCCTGGCGGAGCGCACGCGCGCTGTGGCGGAGCGATGCCGGCCGCGCGCCGGCATCGACAGGATGTGCGCGGCGCTCGAAGACCTCGCCGAGACCCGGTAACATGAATCCCCGACGGTGGCCGAGCGCACGGACGCCCGGGCGCGTGCGTGCTGAAATAAGCCATCGTGACGCACCCGGAGCCGCAGGCATGCCCGACCCATCCAGCAAATCGCCGCCGAAGACAGGCTACGTGCGCGTGCGCGGCGCGCGCGAGCACAACCTGAAAAACGTCGACCTCGACATCCCGCGCGACGCGCTCGTCGTGTTCACGGGCGTCTCCGGCTCGGGCAAGTCGTCGCTCGCGTTCGGGACGCTGTACGCGGAAGCGCAGCGGCGCTACCTGGAATCGGTGTCGCCGTACGCGCGCCGGCTCTTTCACCAGATGCCCGTGCCGGAAGTGGACGACATCGACGGCCTGCCGCCCGCCGTCGCGCTGCAGCAGCAGCGGGGCACGCCCACGACGCGTTCGTCGGTCGGCAGCGTCTCCACCTTGTCGAATTCGCTGCGCATGCTGTATTCGCGCGCCGGCGACTATCCGCCCGGCCAGGACCTGCTGTATGCCGAATCGTTTTCGCCCAACACGGCGGAAGGCGCCTGCCCGCAGTGCTCGGGCCTCGGCCGCGTGTACGACGCGACGGAAGCGTCGATGGTGCCGGACGACAGCCTGACGATCCGCGAGCGCGCCGTCGCCGCGTGGCCGCCCGCGTGGCACGGCCAGAACCTGCGCGACATCCTCGTCACGATGGGCTACGACGTCGACACGCCGTGGCGCGACCTGCCGAAGAAGGTGCGCGACTGGATCCTGTTCACCGACGAGACCCCGACCGTCCCCGTGTACGCCGGCCTGACGCCCGAGGAAACGCGGCGCGCCCTGAAGCGCAAGGACACCCCGAGCTACCAGGGCACGTTCAGCGGCGCGCGCCGTTATGTGCTGCAGACCTTCGCGAACACGGAAAGCGCATCGATGAAGAAGCGCGTGGCGCGCTACATGGTGAGCACGGAATGCCCGCTGTGCCAGGGCCGCCGGCTGCGCCAGGAAGCGCTGTCCGTGACGTTCGCCGGCATGGACATCATGACCCTGTCGCGCGTGCCGCTGGAACGCCTGGCGCAGCTGCTGCGCCCTTACGTGGACGGGACGGAGCCCAGGGGCAGGGCGCGCGGCGGCAAGCATCCCGAGCAGCTGATCGTCACCCGGCGCATCGCCGCGGACCTGTGCGCGCGGCTCGACACGATGCTGGCGCTGGGCCTCGGCTACCTGGCGCTGGAGCGCAGCACGCCGACGCTGTCGCCGGGCGAGCTGCAGCGCCTGCGCCTGGCCACGCAGGTGCGTTCGAACCTGTTCGGCGTCGTGTACGTGCTGGACGAGCCGTCGGCCGGCCTGCATCCGGCCGACACCGAAGCGCTGCTCGACGCGCTCGCGCGCCTGAAGGCGGCCGGCAATTCGCTGTTCGTCGTCGAGCATGCGCTGGACGTGATCCGCCACGCCGACTGGATCGTCGACGTCGGCCCGCAGGCGGGCGAGCAGGGCGGGCAGATCCTCTACAGCGGCCTCCCCGCCGGCCTGCGCGACGTGGCCGGCTCGCACACGCGGCGCTACCTGTTTCCCGATGCGGCCGATGCGATCCTCCCGCCGGCGCGCATGCCGCGCGCGGCCACGGGCTGGCTGCGGCTGGAGGGCGTCACGCGCAACAACCTGCACGACCTGGCCGTCGCCTTCCCGCTGGGCGTGATGACGGGCGTGACCGGCGTGTCCGGCTCGGGCAAGTCGACGCTGGTGAGCCAGGTGCTCGTCGACCTCGTCGGCGTCGCGCTCGGGCAGGGCGGCGCGGAGGACGACACCGAGGAGGGCATGGACCTCGAACGGGAGGCCGACATCCCGACCGTCGGCCACATCGCCGGCCCGCTGCACGGCATCCGCCGCCTCGTGCGCGTGGACCAGAAGCCCATCGGCCGCACGCCGCGCTCGAACCTCGCCACGTACACGGGCCTGTTCGACCAGGTGCGCAAGCTGTTCGCCGCGACCCCGGCCGCAAGGAAACGCCGCTACGACGCCGGGCGGTTTTCGTTCAACGTCGCCAAGGGCCGCTGCGAGCATTGCGCGGGCGAGGGCTTCGTCATGGTCGAGCTGCTGTTCCTGCCCAGTGTGTACGCGCCTTGCCCCACCTGCGGCGGCGCGCGCTACAACGCCGATACGCTCGCCGTGCGCTACCACGACCGCAACGTCGCCGAGGTGCTCGGCATGACGGTCGACGAAGCCCACGCCTTCTTCGCCGCCGAGGAGCCGGTCGCGCGGCCGCTGCGGGTGCTGCGCGAGGTCGGACTCGGCTACCTGCGGCTGGGGCAGAGCGCGACCGAGCTGTCCGGCGGCGAAGCCCAGCGCATCAAGCTGGCGACGGAATTGCAGCGGGCGGGGCGCGGCGGCACCTTGTATGTGCTGGACGAACCGACGACGGGCCTGCACCCGCTCGACGCCGACCGCCTGCTGGCCCAGCTCGACCGCCTCGTCGACGCCGGCAACACCGTCATCATGGTCGAACACACGATGCGCGTCGTCGCGGCCTGCGACTGGGTGATCGATATCGGCCCCGGTGCGGGCGAGGCCGGCGGCAAGGTCGTGGCGTCCGGGCCGCCGGCCGAGGTCGCCAAGGCGCGCGCGAGCCGCACGGCGCCGCATCTGGCCGCGTTCGTGCCCGGCGCCGCGCACTGAACGTCGGCGACTGAGTCCTAACGTCGGCTATCTATCGAGTAAATACGCGGCAACGCCTCGTAACGCCGCCGACTTTGCGAAAAAATAGGTTCAAACGAACGCGCCGGTTTGTTTGCTTGCGTTACACTAGGGATATTTTTTTCTTAACAATAACGACAGCATGGCCGGTTCAAGCATCGATAGTGACCAATTCCGCCGCATCCTGTCGCGCAACGTCGCCATGCCGCTCGGCATGGGCGTGCTCAGCGCGCTGGTGTTCGTCGGTCTCATCGCCTACCTCATCAACGTCCTGAGCTGGGTCGAGCATTCCGAGCGTGTGATCGGCCGCGCCAACGAGGTCAGCCGCCTGTCCGCCGACATGGAAGCGAGCATGCGCGGCTATTTATTGTCCGGCGACGAGGATTTCCTGACGCCTTATCTCACGGCCAAGCCGCGCATGGAAGGTGAGCTCAAGAATCTGACGCGTCTCGTCGACGACAATCCGGTGCAATCCGAGCGCATCGAACGGGTGCGCGCCGCGCAAAAGGATTGGCAGGCCTTTGCCGAGGAGATGATTGCGCGGCGCGGCAAGAACAACGACTTCGTCGACACGATCAAGAGCGGCCGCGGCAAGGTGCTGACGGACCAGGTCAGGCAGGAGTTCCTCGATTTCATCCTCTTCGAACAGCGTCTGCTGCAGGAACGCAACGCGTCCTCGCGCTCCGTGATCGCCTGGTCCGTCGCCGCGTTTCTCGCGTTCAGCCTCGTCGTCGCCGGGCTGCTGGCGCTGTTCGGCCGGCGCGAGCTGATGGCGCTGTCCACGTCGTACCGCGACGTCCTGCAACACGAGGCGGACCATAACGACCAGCTGCGCCAGCAGGCCTGGCAGCGCATCGGCCTGACCGAACTGAGCGCGAAGACGACCGGCATCATCGCGCTGGAACCGCTGGCCGAGGTCGTGCTGGGCTACCTGGCGCGCTACCTGAACGGCGTCGTGGCCGCGATGTACGTGCGCGGCGAGGATGGCATCTTGACCCGCATCGGCGCCTACGGTTTCGCCCATGCGGACACGGCGCAGGGCCGCATCCTGCAGCCGAACGAATCGCTGGCCGCCCAGGCCGCCAACGAGAACCGCGCCGTCCTGCTGCGCGAGCTGCCGCCGGACTACATCAAGGTGGGTTCGGCGCTGGGCGAGACGGCGCCGCGCGAATTGCTGATCGCACCGGTGTCGAACTTCGGCAAGATCAAGGGTGTCATCGAGATCGGCTTCCTGCACGGCGTGCGCGACCGCGACATCCAGTTCATGGAAACGGTCGGGGCATCGATCGGCGCGGCCGTCGCCAACGTGCTGCACCGCCAGCGCCTGCAGGCGGCGCTGGAAGAGCAGCAGGCGCTGAACGAGGAATTGCAGGTGCAGCAGGAAGAGCTGCGCACGGCGAACGAGGAACTGGAAGAGCAGTCGCGCGCGCTGGAAGAATCGCAGTCGGCGCTGGAAAACCAGCAGGCCGAGCTGGAGCAGACGAACGAACAGCTGGCCGAGCAGGCCGCCAACCTCGACAACAAGAACACGGCGCTGGTGCAAGCCCAGGATCAATTGCGCGACCGGGCGCTGGAGTTGGAACGGGCCAGCCGCTACAAGTCCGAATTCCTCGCGAACATGTCGCACGAATTACGCACGCCGCTGAACAGTTCGCTGATCCTTGCCAAGCTGCTGGCGGACAATGGCAACGGCAACTTGAACGAGGAACAGGTGCGTTTCGCCCAGACGATTTATTCGGCCGGCAACGACCTGCTCAACCTGATCAACGACATCCTCGATATCTCCAAGGTCGAAGCCGGCAAGCTGGAGCTCGTGCCGGAAGACTTGCCGCTGCGCCGCGTCATCGAGGGCCTGGCCCGCGTCTTCGAACCGCTGGCGCGCCAGAAGCGCCTGGCATTCGACCTGAGCGTCGAGCCGGACGTGCCGATGAGCATCCACACGGACCGCCAGCGCCTGGAGCAGATCCTCAAGAACCTGTTGTCGAACGCCGTCAAGTTCACGGACGCCGGCAAGGTCACCCTGCACGTGAGCGCCGGCACGGACGGCTGGATCCAGTTCGCCGTGCAGGATTCCGGCATCGGCATCGCGGCCGAGCAGCAGGACAAGATCTTCGACGCCTTCCACCAGGCCGACGGTTCCACCGCGCGCAAGTACGGCGGCACGGGCCTGGGGCTGTCCATCTCGCGCGACCTGACGGCCTTACTGGGCGGCACGCTGACGTTGACGAGCGCGCCGGGCGAGGGCAGCACGTTCACGCTGTGCCTGCCGCGCAACGGCACCGTCGCGGCCACGCCGCCCATGCCGGCGCCGGCCCAGCCGAAGGTCGCTGCGCCCGAGCCCGTTCCCGCGCCGGCCGCCGCGCAGCCGCAGGACGCGTCGCCCACCTTCGCCGACGACCGCGGCGAGCCCGCCGCCGGCGTGCGCACGGTGCTCGTGATCGAGGACGAGCCGGAGTTCGCGCGCATCCTGTACGGCCTCGCGCACGACATGGAATTCCGCTGCCTCGTCGCGCTGACGGCGCAGGAAGGCCTGGACCTTGCCGCGAACGACGGTCCGGATGCGATCCTGCTCGACATCCGCCTGCCGGACCGCTCCGGCCTGTCCGTGCTGCAACAGCTCAAGGACAACCCGGCCACGCGCCACATCCCCGTCCACGTCGTGTCCAGCCAGGACAACGGCGGCGAGGCCCTGCACCTGGGGGCGATCGGCTATGCGTTGAAACCGACGTCGCGCGAGCAGCTGGAAGAGGTGTTCCGCAAGCTCAAGGACAAGTCGTCGCAGACCATCAAGCGCGTGCTGCTCGTCGAGGACGACGAACGCCAGCGCGACAGCGTCGTGCAGCTGATCGCCGATGCCGACGTCGAGATCGCGGCCGTCGGGTCCGGCGCGGAAGCCCTGGAGTTGCTGCGCACGCAGATTTTCGATTGCATGATCATCGACTTGAAGCTGCCCGATTTGCAGGGCAACGAATTGCTCAAGCGGATGTCCATGGAAGAGCTGTGTTCGTTCCCGCCCGTGATCGTCTACACGGGACGCAACCTGACGCGCGACGAGGAAGCGGAACTGCTGAAATACTCGCGCTCGATCATCATCAAGGGCGCGCGCTCGCCGGAGCGCCTGCTGGACGAGGTCACGCTGTTCCTGCACAAGGTGGAATCGCAGCTGTCGTCGGAACGCCAGTCGATGCTCAAGACGGTGCGCGGGCGCGATCGCGTGTTCGAAGGCCGCACGATCCTCGTCGTGGACGACGACGTGCGCAATGTGTTCGCGCTGACCAGTGCACTGGAACAACGTGGCGCCAGGGTGGAAGTGGGCCGCAATGGTTTCGAAGCCATCGCCAGGCTCGATGAGAACGAAGCGATCGATCTGGTCCTGATGGACGTGATGATGCCCGGCATGGACGGGCTGGAAGCGACCCGCCGCATCCGCCAGGACAAGCGCTTCGCGCGCCTGCCCATCATCGCCATCACGGCGAAGGCGATGAAGGACGACCAGGAACAATGCCTGGCCGCGGGCGCCAACGATTACCTGGCCAAGCCGATCGACCTGACCCGGCTGTACTCGCTGCTGCGCGTGTGGATGCCGACGCTGGAGCGCATTTGAAGAAACCGATGCACAATCCGGCGAGCGACGTCGACATCGAGTTGCGGATGCTGATCGAAGCTGTCTACCTCAAGTACAACTACGATTTCCGCGATTACACGGGCGCCTCGCAAAAACGCCGCATCCTCGCCGCCCTGCGCACGATGGAGTGCGATACGATCTCGGCCCTGCAGGCGCGCGTCATGCACGACCCGGCCGCGTTCACGCAGCTGCTGCAGTTTTTGACCATCCCTGTAACGGAAATGTTCCGCGACCCGGATTATTATCTGGCCATACGCCGGCTGGTCGTGCCGTTCCTCAAGACGTATCCGTCGCTGAACGTGTGGGTGGCCGGCTGCAGTACGGGCGAAGAAGTGTATTCGCTCGCGATCCTGCTGCATGAGGAGGGCTTGCTGGAGCGCACGCAAATGTACGCGACCGACATCAATCCGGATGCGCTGGAAGCGGCGCGGCGCGGCGTGATGCCGCTGGATAAGATGCGCGTGTACACCGAGAATTACCAGAAGGCGGGCGGCATGCGCGCGTTTTCCGACTATTACACGGCGGCCTATGGCGGCGCGCTGTTCGACCGCGCGCTGGTCGACAACGTCACGTTCGCGGACCACAGCCTCGCGACCGACAGCGTGTTCGCCGAAACGCATTTCATCAGCTGCCGCAACGTGATGATCTACTTTAACCGGCACCTGCAGAACCGGGTGCTGGGCCTGTTCCACGACTCGCTGTGCCACCGCGGCTTCCTCGGCCTCGGCAGCAAGGAAAGCATCGACTTTTCCACCTATGCCCAGCGTTTCGAGCCGCTCGCCAGGCGCGAGCGCCTCTTCCGCAAGGTGGCGCCATGACGCCCGCCGACGACGCGCTGCGCGCCAGCCTGCGCGGCCGGCGTTTCGAGGCCGTCGTCATCGGCGGCTCGGCCGGCGGCGTCGATGCCCTCGTGGCCCTGTTGCCCGCGCTTCCGGCCGGCTTTGCGCTGTCCGTGTTCTGCATCCTGCACGTGCCGGGCAACCGCGACAGCCGGCTGGCCGAGTTGTTCGACGAGCGCCTGCCCATGCCCGTGAAGGAAGCGGCCGACAAGGAAGAGATCGCGCCCGGCACCGTGTATTTCGCCGGCGCCGGCTACCACCTGTCCGTCGAGCGCGACCGCACGTTCTCGCTCAGCTGCGAGCCGCCCGTGCACTTCGCGCGGCCGGCCATCGACGTGCTGATGGAATCCAGCGCGGACGTCTACGGGCCCGCCCTGGCCGGCATCCTGCTCACTGGCGCGAACCACGACGGCGCCGACGGCATGGCGCGCATCCGCGCCCGCGGCGGCTTTACCGTCGTGCAGGACCCGGTGGACGCGCTCGTTCCCACGATGCCCGCGAGCGCCATCCACCGCTGCGAGCCGAACCTGATCCTGCCGCTGGCGCGCATCCACGCGCTGTTGCCCATGTTGGAGATGAATGAACCATGAGCGCACATGACCCTAGCAAACTGCTGATCGTCGACGACCTGCCGGAAAACCTGCGCGCCCTCGACGCCCTGATCCGCGACGAGCAGCGCCAGGTGTTCCAGGCCCAGTCCGGCGAGGAAGCCTTGTCGCTGATGCTCGAACACGAGTTCGCGCTGGCCATCCTGGACGTGCAGATGCCGGGCATGGACGGCTTCGAACTCGCGGAACTGATGCGCTCGACCTCGCGCACGCGCAACATCCCGATCGTGTTCGTGTCCGCCGCCGGCCGCGAGCTGAACTATGCATTCAAGGGCTACGAGACGGGCGCCGTCGATTTCCTGTACAAGCCGCTGGACCCGGACGCCGTGCGCAGCAAGGTCAAGGTCTTCGTCACGCTCGACCAGCAGCGGCGCGAGATGCAGCGCCAGATGGAGGCGCTGGAAGCGGCGCGGCGCGACCAGGAAGTGCTGCTGCGCGAACTGAACGCGACGCAGGCCGAACTGCAGCGCTCGCTGCGCATGCGCGACGAATTCATGTCCCTCGTCGCGCACGAGCTGCGCACGCCGCTCAACACGCTGTTCCTGGAAACGCAGATGCGCAGCCTGCAGCTCAAGCGGGGCAATCTGCCGGCGTTCAATCCCGAGCAGATGGGCAATATGATCAAGCGCGACGAGCGCCAGATCAAGGCCATGATCCGCCTCATCGACGACATGCTGGACGTCTCGCGCATGAAGAGCGGCACGCTGTCCATCCGCCCCGGCAAGGTCGAGCTGCTCGCTTTGCTGGAGCGCGTCGTCAACGACCTGTCGCTGCAGGCCGCGGCGGCCGGCGCCAACGTCGTGCTCGCGCCGCATCATCCCGTCGAAGGCTACTGGGACGAGTTCCGCATCGAGCAGGTGGTCGTGAATCTCTTGACCAATGCGCTGCGCTACGGCGGCGGCGGCGCGGTCGAGGTCAGCGTCCACGACGAAGGCTGCAACGTGCGCATCGCCGTGCGCGACCACGGCAAGGGCATCGCGCCCGACTTCATCGACCGCATCTTCGAACCCTACGAGCGGGGCGCCAAGAGCGGCGAGCCCAAGGGCCTCGGCCTCGGCCTGTACATCTCGCGCCAGCTCGCCGCGTCGCATGGCGGCCACCTGACGGTCGAGAGCGTGCCGGGGCAGGGCGCCTGCTTCAGCCTCATCCTGCCGTGCACGGAAGTCGCCCGGATGGTGGCGGCCGCGTCGGCCTGACACGGCCGCGGCGCCGGCCTGATACGACCGTAGGGTGGGCGCCCCGTGCCCACGCGTAACGCCAACACATCGGAACCGTCACGCATGGGCACAGGAGTGCCTGCCATGCGATAGCTAAAATCAATTGATAGAATCTGTTCAATCAATTTCACATGATCCGGTGTGCAAGGTATAGTACGCACCTGAGCATTTTTTTAACCCCGAAAGAGGAGTACTGCATGTCCATCATCAATACCGAAATCAAGCCGTTCAAGGCAACCGCTTACCACGCAGGCAAGTTCATCGACCTGACCGAAGCCGACTTCAAGGGCACCTGGTCGGTCCTGATGTTCTACCCGGCGGACTTCACTTTCGTCTGCCCGACCGAACTGGAAGACCTGGCTGCTTTCCAGCCGGAGTTCGCCAAGATGGGCGTGAAAGTCTACGGCGTGTCGACCGACACCCACTTCGCCCACAAGGCATGGCATGACACCTCGGAAGCGATCAAGAAGGTCAACTACCCGCTGATCGGCGACCCGACCGGCCTGCTGTCGCGCAACTTCGAAGTCATGATCGAAGAAGAAGGCCTGGCCCTGCGCGGCACCTTCGTGATCAATCCGGAAGGCCAGATCAAGGTCATGGAAGTGCACGACAACGGCATCGGCCGCGACGCCTCCGAACTGATGCGCAAGGTGAAGGCAGCCCAGTACGTCGCATCGCACCCGGGCGAAGTGTGCCCGGCCAAATGGACCGAAGGCGCCGAAACGCTGAAGCCGTCGCTGGACCTGGTCGGCAAGATCTAAGTAACGTGCGGTGGGCACAGGGTGCCCACCCTACGATACTGCAGCACCGTCGTACCAGGCACGGACCGCGAGGGGCGGTTCGTGTCGCCCCCTCTTCACGCGCCCAACCGGAATGGGCCCGCCACAGCAAGACAGGCGATCTCGCTAGTCGATCTGCCTTCCAGATTCACTATTTAGATTGGATGGATGCGTCCGCATGTGCGATGCATCGGCCTGAACACGACTGAACGAAAGGATACGATCATGCTCGAACAAGACCTGAAAAACCAACTCGCCGGCTACCTGCAACGCGTCCAGCAACCGTTCGAGATCGTCGCTACGCTCGACGACAGCGATACGTCGAAACAGACGCTCGACCTGCTGCAGACCATCCAGGGCCTGCGCGCCGACAAGATCACGCTGCGCACCGACGGCAACGACGCGCGCAAGCCGTCGTTCACCCTGCAGCGCGCCGGCACCAATACGAGCCTGCGCTTCGCCGGCCTGCCGCTGGGCCACGAATTCACGTCGCTCGTGCTGGCGCTGCTGTGGACGGGCGGCCATCCGCCGAAAGTCGAGGCCGAAACGATAGACGCCATCAAGGCGCTCGACGGCGACTACGACTTCGAGATGTACATGTCGCTGAGCTGCCATAACTGCCCGGACGTCGTGCAGGCGCTCTCGCTGATGGCGATCCTGAACCCGCGCGTGAAGACGACCGTGATCGAAGGCGGCGCGTTCCAGGCCGAAGTCGAGGCGCGCAAGGTGATGGCCGTGCCGATGGTGTTCCTGAACGGCGAGATGTTCGGGTCCGGCCGCATGATGATCGAAGAGATCGTCGCCAAGCTGGACAAGGGCGCCGGCGCGCGCGACGCCGCGAAGCTGAACGCGAAGGACCCGTACGACGTGCTGATCGTCGGCGGCGGCCCGTCGGGCGCCGCGGCGGCCGTGTATGCGGCGCGCAAGGGCATCCGCACCGGCATCGCGACGGAGCGCATGGGCGGCCAGGTGAATGACACGATGTCGATCGAGAATTACATCTCCGTGCTGGAAACGGACGGCCCGAAATTCGCGGCCGCGCTGGAAGCCCAGGTGCGCCACTACGGCGTCGACATCATGACGCAGCAGGCGGCCGCGAAGATCATCCCGCCGGCCGCGCCGGGCGAGCTGGTCGAAGTGCGGTTCGCGAACGGCGGCTCGCTGAAATCGAGCACCGTGATCCTGTCGACGGGCGCGCGCTGGAGGAACGTGAACGTGCCGGGCGAGCAGGAATACAAGAACGCCGGCGTGAACTATTGCCCGCACTGCGACGGCCCGCTGTACAAGGGCAAGCGCGTCGCGGTCATCGGTGGCGGCAACTCGGGCGTGGAAGCGGCGATCGACCTCGCGGGCATCGTCGAGCACGTGACCCTGGTCGAATTCGCGCCGCAGCTGAAGGCGGATGCGGTGCTCGTCAACAAGGTCGAGAGCCTGAAGAACGTGACGATCCACGTGAACGCGCAGACGACGGAAATCACCGGCGACGGCAGCAAAGTGAACGGCATCAAGTTCAAGGACCGCCTCTCCGGCGAGGAGCACCTCGTGCCGCTGGCCGGCGTGTTCGTCCAGATCGGTCTCGTGCCGAACACCGAGTTCCTCAAGGGCACGGTGGAACTGTCGCGCTTCGGCGAGATCGTCGTGGATGCGCATGGCCGCACGAACATCCCGGGCGTGTTCGCCGCAGGCGATGCGACGACGACGCCGTTCAAGCAGATCGTGATCGCGGCGGGCGACGGCGCGAAGGCGGCGTTGTCGGCCTTCGATTACCTGATCCGGATGCCGGTGGCGGTGGAAGCGGCGTAAGTTGTTCCCGGTCCGGGCGGCGGCGCGCCGCCCGGTATCGTCATATGTAGCGAATGATTCTTCGGTAGAGGAGGGCCTGGAAATCCTGCGTGCTGCTGAAGACCATATGCACCGTTATCTTCCGTTTGCCTTCATCCACGTCATACAAGAACCTCGTGTGGCGTTCGCGAGAATCGATGCGGTAGTTCGTCTTCTCGAGCGCTGCCAGTTCCGGCACGACGGCCCCCATATGAGGTTGCGGCGCCAGCAGGTCCAGTTTTTCGGTGATGGCGGCGTAGCTTTCCCATGCCTTGTCCCGGCCCCACTTTTCCATCACATACAAGGTGTCCTCGATGATGTATTCCCTGGCCGAGTCCAGGATGTCGACGGCGTAGGGCATGCATTACCCTGCTTCCATGTCGCGCTTGGCTTGCTCGAGCGGGGTGACTTTGCCGGCCGCCTTGTCCTTCTCGCCCAGGTTTACCAGTTTCAGCAAGGCATTCGTTTCTTGCGAGCGGTAGTACTCTTCGAAGCTCACGCACACAAACGCCGGGACGCCGTTCTGGGTGATGACGACGGCGCCCGACTCTTCCTGCAATTCCCTGGCGACGTCGGCCGTGTTGGCCTTGAGATAAGAGACAGGGCGGAAACGCTGCGCGACTTCCATGGTGCCTCCCTGTTGGGTGTGGTGCTAAATTAGGACAGAATTCAGCATGTATCTGTTGGCCGCACAGGTCAACCTGAACTGGGCCGGCTTCGGACTGCTTCAGGCCGCATCGCTCTGGCCGAAAAACCAGCCGCGGAACCGGCTCAATGAGGCGAAGTAGTGGCGCGTCTCTTCCAGCACCAGTTCCTGGTCGGCCGGATCAATTGCCACTTGTCGACGAGCGGCGTGACCAGGTGATCGAACCCCAGCGCGACGCGCTGGTTGTTGAGCACCATCTGGATCAGGAGGTTGTAGTCATTGGCGCTGAAGTGGTGCACGCCTCCGAGATAGCCCGGCGTGCACACGGGACGGATCCGATCGTGGAACCGCGGGCGGGGTACCTGCCTGCCGCGCCGCTAACCGGCGCGCCGCTCGTACCGGACGGCGGGCGGCACGGGCCGGGCGCCCAGGCCGTCCAGCCCGAATTCCAGCGCGTGGCGCAGGGCGCGCACCGTGACCGGTTTGGTGACCGTGGCGCTGAACGCGGCGTACAGCGGAGGAAACGGTTCGTCGTCGTCCAGCAGGAGGATCGTGGGCGTGTCGGGCGCCAGGCGGGACAGCTCGCCCGGCAGCGCGCGCCGCTCGCCATCGGCGTGCGCGCTGGCCGTGAGGATCACATCGAAGTGCAGCGCCCGTGTGGCGTTCAGCGCGGCCTGGGCCGTCGCCGCCTCGGCAACCGCATAGCCGAGCGACTTGAGCAGGGTGGCGCTGTGGCGGCGTGCGGCCGCGTCATCGTCGTATAACAGAGCGTACTTCATGGATGAGTCCTCCTGCCACAGGTATGGCGGCCTCCTTCGTGTTGTTCAACTGCTAATTTGTAACAACTATATCAGCCGCGGCGGATGCGCTGCGGCGGGTCATGCGGTGGACGGTGCAGCGGACGCGCGCGCAGCCCCTGCGGGCCGCACGCGGTTCAGGCGGAGGGCGAAACGCGGGTACGCCGGCACACGGCCGGTACGGCGGTACGGTGCTGCATCGTCAATGAAAGAACAGCGGCGGCACGCCGCCCAGCGCATCGGTCGCGCACAGCAGCCACGTCGCCGTGCTCGTGAGGGCGATGAAGGCTGCGGTCCAGGCGGTCGGGAACATGCGGGTCATGATGAACCTCCGAAAGTGCGGAATGCTGTCGTGTTGATATCATGTTAGGGCGTATGCTTCATGGAAACTATCGGCTGGCAATCCGTCGTGATGTAGGAATAAGCCTCGTGAGACTGTATGAGCGGTTGTGGTAGCTCGTCGTAGCGCTCCTACGGTGGGTGTAGGTTGCGTCCTATGGCGTGTCGCCGTGCTCAGGCTTAGAGTGGATTCATCATGACGACACACGACCCCAAACTCCTCCACAACGGCGTGCTCGCGGTCCGCCGCAACACCATCCGGCGCCTGCTGCATACCGTGTTCGGCATCGAACACCTGCGCGACGGCCAGCAGCGCGTCATCGACAGCGTCCTCGACGGCAAGGACACGCTGGCGATCATGCCTACCGGCAGCGGTAAATCGCTGTGCTACCAGATCCCCGCCCGCATCAAGGGTGGCATGACGGTCGTCGTCTCGCCGCTGATCTCGCTGATGAAGGACCAGCTGGAAAAGCTCGGCGAACTCGGCATCCGCGCCACGCAGGTCAACAGCAGCCTGTCGGCCGAGGAGGAGCGGACCGCGCTGGCCGCGATCGCGGAGGAACGCTGCGAGATCGTGTTCTGCACGCCCGAGCGCCTCGCCATGCCGGACTTCGTCGACGTGCTCAAGCCGGTGCGCATCGCCCTCGTCGTCGTCGACGAAGCCCACTGCATCTCGCAATGGGGCCACGACTTCCGTCCGGCCTACCTCGAGATGGCCGGCGCGATCGACGCGCTGGGAAGCCCGCCCGTGCTGGCGCTGACGGCGACGGCGACGGAGGACGTCATCGACGACATCGGCCGGCAACTGAACCGCCCGCGCATGAAGGTCATCAACACGGGCATCTACCGGCCGAACCTGCACTACGGCGTCGTGCAGGTGACGAACCCCGCCGACAAGCTGGAGGAAGCGCTGCGCCTCGTGCGCGCAACCCAGGGGACGGGCATCGTCTACGCGGCCACCGTCAAGGCGGCCGAGGAGATGCACCAGGTGCTGCTGGACGCCGGCGAATCCGTCACGCTCTACCACGGCAAGCTGGCAGCCAGCGAGCGGCGCGCGAACCAGGACCTGTTCATGAACGACGAGCGGCGCGTGATGGTGGCGACGAACGCGTTCGGCATGGGCATCGACAAGCCGGACACACGCTTCGTCATCCACCTGCAGATTCCGGCCAACCTGGAAGCCTATTACCAGGAATCCGGCCGCGCGGGGCGCGACGGCCAGGACGCCAGCTGCACCCTGCTGTTCCTGCAGGACGACAAACGCGTGCAGCAGTTCTTCCTCGTGAAGCACTATCCGACGGCGCATGAAATCCGCACCGTGTACGAGGCCGTACACGCGCTGGCGGAGAACGGGGCGGCCACGCCGGACCGGGTCGGCGACGCGGCGGGCGACCTCGCGGGGCCGCACCTGAAAGTCTGCCTGAAGCTGCTGAAGGATGCGAAGCTGCTGCGCCAGAACCGCAAGCTCGCGTATGCCCTCGGCAGCGCGGAACCGGCCGACAAGCTGTTCGCGGCGCTGGCCGAGATCTACCGCCAGAAGCAGGAGCGCGACAAGGAAGCGCTGGAGCAGATGGTGTCGTATGCCGTCAGCGGTTTCTGCCGCTGGAAGCTGCTGCTCGACTACTTCGGCGACGAGGTCGAAGGCTTCGAGAAGTGCTGCCGCTGCGACAACTGCCTGAACCCGCCGGCCGCCGTGCTGCTCGACGACGTCGACATCCGCGACGACGAATTCGACCGCGAGCCGGACAGCGACGCGCCGCCCGCGCCCGCGTTCGACACGGGCGCGCGCGTGACGGTGCCGAAGTACGGCGACGGCATCGTGCTGTCCGTCGCCGGGGACCAGGTCAACATCGAATTCCCGGACGGCGAGCAGCGCGCCTTCGTCGCCGATTTCGTCAGCCCGGCCTGACGGGGAGGACGCCAAGCGCATGGGAGACATGGTCGTCGTACGCAAGGAAGGCCTGTACTGTGTGCCGGGCCAGTTCTACATCGACCCGTGGCGGCCGGTGGACCGGGCCGTCATCACCCATGCGCACGGCGACCACGCGCGCTGGGGCCACAAGCACTATCTGGCGTCGACGCAAAGCGTCGGCATCCTGAAGTCGCGGCTCGGCCAGGGCATCAACATCGAGGGCGTCGGCTACGGCGAGACGGTCGTCCACAACGGCGTGACGATCTCGCTGCACCCGGCCGGCCATGTCCTTGGGTCCGCCCAGGTCCGCATGGAGTACGAAGGCGAGATCTGGGTCGCGTCGGGCGACTACAAGGTCGAGCCGGACGCCACCTGCGCGCCGTTCGAAGCCGTGCGCTGCCACACCTTCATCACGGAATCGACGTTCGGCCTGCCGATCTACCGCTGGGACCCGCAGCAGGACGTGTTCGACGAGATCAACCGCTGGTGGCGCCGCAATGCGGGCGAGGGCCGCACGAGCATCCTGTACGCCTACGCGTTCGGCAAGGCGCAGCGCCTGCTCTGCGGCCTCGATCCATCCATCGGCACTATCGTCTGCCACGGCGCCGTCGAGCCGTTGAACCGCATCTACCGCGAGGGCGGCGTGGCGCTGCCGCCCACGCAGCTCGTCAGCGAGACCGACAAGGCGGACCTGAAACAGGCGCTCGTGCTGGCGCCGCCGTCGGCGTCCGGCTCGCCGTGGACGCGCCGCTTCGGCGATTACAGCGACGCCTTCGCCAGCGGCTGGATGCTGCTGCGCGGCGCGCGCCGGCGGCGCGGGGTCGACCGCGGCTTCGTGCTGTCCGACCACGCCGACTGGCCCGGCCTGCTGGGCGCGATCCATGCCACCGGCGCGCAGCAGGTCATCGTCACGCACGGGTCGATTCCCGTGATGGTGCGCTGGCTGTGCCAGATCGGCCTCGATGCGAAAGCGTTCGACACCGAGTACGGCGAGGAAGACGACGAAGCCGTCTCGGCGACGCCCGGCGAACCGGTCGAGGAGACGAAGGATGCGTGAATTCGCCCGCCTGTACGCCGACCTCGACGAAACCACGGCCACCAACCGCAAGCTGGAGGCGCTGCAGAACTACTTCGCCAGCGCCGCGCCGGAAAACGCCGCCTGGGCCGTGTACTTCCTCGCCGGCGGCAAGCCGCGCCAGGCCGTGCCGAGCAAACTCCTGCGCCAGTACGCGATCGAGTACGCGGGCTTGGACGACTGGCTGTTCGACGAGTCGTATGCGGCCGTCGGCGACATGGCCGAGACGATCGCCCACATCCTGCCGCCGCCGACGCAGCACAGCGACGTGGGTCTGGCGACCTGGATGGAAGAGCGCATCGGCCCGTTGCGCGGCGCCGACCCGGGCACGATCCGCGCGGCGCTGTTCTCGTACTGGGACGAGTTGACGTGGCGCGAACGCTTCCTGTTCGTGAAGTTGATCGGCGGCGGCTTTCGCGTGGGCGTATCGAAACTGCTCGTCACGCGCGCGCTGGCGTCCATCGCCGCGGTCGATTCGAAACTGATCGCGCAGCGCCTGATGGGCTGGACGGACGGCCGCGTGAAGCCGACGGCGGCCGGCTTCCTCCAACTGATCGCGGCGCCGACGGACAACGAGCACAAGCTGCGCGGCGGCCAGCCTTACCCGTTCTTCCTCGCGCACCAGCTGCAGGGCGACCCCGCGGCCCTGGGCGACATGGGCGACTGGCAGGTCGAATGGAAGTACGACGGCATCCGCGCCCAGCTCGTGCGGCGCGGCGGCCAGAACTACCTGTGGTCGCGCGGCGAGGACCTCATCACGGACCGCTTTCCGGAACTGGCGGGCCTCATCCTGCCGGAAGGGACGGTCGTCGACGGCGAGGTGCTGATCTGGACGAGCGGCAATGCACCGGCGCCGTTCGCCGACCTGCAGAAACGCATCGGCCGCAAGACCTTATCAAGCAAGCTGCTGGCCGAGCTGCCGGCCGTGCTGCTGGCGTACGACGTGCTGGAACTGGACGGCGTCGACACGCGCGCGCTGCCCCAGCACGAACGGCGCGCGCTGCTGGAGACGCTCGTCACCGGCGCCGCGCAGGCGCAGCTGCGCATTTCTCCGCTGGTGACGGCCGACAGTTGGGACGACCTGGGCACGCTGCGCGCGGAATCGCGGGCGCGCGGCGTCGAGGGCATGATGCTCAAGGCGAAGGATGCGCAGTACGGCGTGGGCCGCACGAAGGACGTTGGCACATGGTGGAAGTGGAAGATCGACCCGTATGCCGTCGACGCTGTGCTGATCTATGCGCAGGCCGGCAGCGGCCGGCGCGCGTCGCTGTACACGGATTACACGTTCGCCGTGTGGGACGGCGAGGGCGATGCGCGCAAGCTGGTGCCGTTCGCGAAAGCGTATTCCGGCCTGACGGACGCGGAGATCGCGCAGGTCGACAACATCATCCGCAAGACGACGGTGGAAAAGTTCGGCCCCGTGCGCTCGGTGCGGCCGACGCTGGTGTTCGAGATCGGCTTCGAGGGCATCGCGCTGTCCACGCGCCACAAGGCCGGCATCGCCGTGCGCTTCCCGCGCATCCTGCGCCGGCGCGACGACAAGACGGTCGAGCAGGCGGATACGCTCGATACGCTGAAGGGTTTGCTGGGAGCCGTCACGCCATGAGCAAGACCCAGGCGGAAGCCGCCGTCGACGCGTGGTTCGCCGCGCGCGGCTGGAAAGTCTTTCCGTTCCAGCGCGCCGTGTGGAAGGCCGCGCTGGCCGGCGAATCCGGCCTGCTGCACGCGAACACCGGCGCCGGCAAGACCTACGCCGTGTGGTTCGCGGCGCTGCTGCGCGGCGCAAGGCTGGGGAAAAGCGGCACCCGCCGCGCCGGCACGACCCAACGCACGGGCCTGCGCGTGTTGTGGATCACGCCGATGCGCGCGCTCGCCGCGGACACGCAGCGCTCGCTGGAAGTGTCGGCGGCCGAACTGGGGGCCGCGAGTCCGGACGTCATTGGCACGTGGAGCATTGGCGCGCGCACGGGCGACACCGGCGCGGCCGAGCGTGCGCGCCAGTCGAAAGCGCTGCCCGGCGTGCTGATCACGACGCCGGAAAGCCTGTCGCTGCTGCTGTCGCACGCGGCCGCGCGCGACCAGTTCAAGCACCTCGACATGATCGTCATCGACGAGTGGCATGAGCTGATGGGCAGCAAGCGCGGCGTGCAGGTGCAGCTGGCGCTGGCGCGGCTCAGGCGCTGGAATCCCGGACTCGTCGTGTGGGGCCTGTCGGCCACGATGGGCAACCTGGCGGAAGCGCGCGGCGTGCTGCTGGGCGATCCGGACGGCGGCGTGCTCGTCGAAGGCGACCTGAAAAAGCAGATCGTCGTCGACTGCCTCGTGCCGGACAGCGTGGCGCGCTTTCCGTGGGCGGGCCACCTGGGATTGCAGATGCTGCCGGCGGTCGTCGCGGAGATCGAGAACCATGCGGCGACGCTGGTCTTCACGAACACGCGCTCGCAGTCGGAGCTGTGGTACCAGAACCTGATCGAGGCGCGTCCCGACTGGGCCGGCCTCGTCGCGCTGCATCACGGTTCGCTCGACCGCGAGGTGCGCGAATGGGTCGAGACGGGACTCAAGCGCGGCGATTTAAAAGCCGTCGTGTGCACGGCGAGCCTCGACCTCGGGGTGGATTTCCTGCCCGTCGAGCGCGTGCTGCAGATCGGCAGCGCCAAGGGCATCGCGCGCCTGTTGCAGCGGGCGGGCCGCAGCGGCCATGCGCCGGGGCGCATCTCGCGCGTGACGCTCGTGCCCACCAACAGCCTGGAATTGCTGGAGGCGGCGGGGGCGAAACGCGCGGTCGCCACGCGCCGCATCGAGGCGCGGCAGGTGCCGAACAAGCCGTTCGACGTGCTCGTGCAGCACCTCGTCACCGTCGCGCTGGGCGGCGGGTTCCGCGCCGACGACCTGTACGAGGAAGTCCGAAGCGCGTGGTCGTACCGGCACCTGACGCCGGAGGAGTGGCAGTGGGCGCTCGATTTCGTCGCGCGCGGCGGCCAGAGCCTGACGATCTATCCGGAATACCAGCGCGTGCTGCCGGACGAGGAGGGCGTCTACCGCGTGCCCGACGCGAAGATCGGCCGGCGCCACCGCATGGGCATCGGCACCATCGTCTCCGACGCGCAGATGCAGGTGAAGTATATGAGCGGGGGCCGCATCGGCAGCGTGGAGGAATCGTTCATCGGCCGCATGAAGCCGGGAGACCGCTTCCTGTTCTCGGGCCGCATCCTGGAGCTCGTGCGCGTGCACGAGATGACGGCGTTCGTGAAGCGCTCGGACTCGACGCGCGGCGCCGTCAGCCGCTGGCAGGGCACCAAGATGCCGCTGTCGTCCGAACTCGCGCACGCGGCGCTGGAAGAACTGAAACTGGCCGGCGCGGGCGTGTTCGACGGGCCGGAGATGCGGGCATTGCAACCGCTGCTGGAGATCCAGGCGCGCTGGTCGGCGCTGCCCGGCAGCGACGTGCTGGTCGTGGAAAGCATGAAGAGCCGCGAGGGCTATCACCTGTTCGTCTATCCGTTCGCCGGCCGCGCCGTGCACACGGGGCTCGCGTCGCTGTTCGCGTTCCGCGTGGGGCGCGTCATGCCCAGCACGTTTTCCATTGCCATCAACGACTACGGGTTCGAGTTGCTGGCGCCCGAGGCGGTCGACTGGGCGACCGTGTTCGCCGCCAAGGATGAGGAAATGCGGGGCGCCGACGTGGGCCTGTTCGACACGTCGCACCTGCTGGAAGATGTGCTGGACAGCCTGAACGCGACGCAGCTGTCGCAGCAGCGCTTCCGCGAAGTGGCGCGCATCGCTGGGCTGGTGTTCCAGGGGTATCCGGGCCAGCCGAAATCGCTGCGCCAGGTGCAGGCGTCGTCCTCGCTGTTCTTCGAAGTCTTCCGCAAGCACGACAGCGCCAACCTGCTGCTCACGCAGGCCGAGCGCGAAGTGCTGGAGCAGGAACTGGAACTCACGCGCCTGCGCGACACGCTCGTCGAACTGCACGCGCGCCGCGTCGCCTTCCGCGAGGTCAAGCGCGCCACGCCGTTCGGCTTTCCGCTGATGGTGGAGCGCTTCCGCGAAAAGGTCAGCACGGAAAAGCTGGCGGACCGCGTCGCGCGCATGGTGCGCGAGCTGGAAAAGGCGGCCGAGGCATGACCGTCGCCGGCAGCGTGGCGATCGAGGTCGGCGGCGAGCGGCTGGAACTGCTGCCGCAAAGGGCCGTGTACTGGGCGCGCGAATCGCTGCTGGCGATCGCCGACATCCACTTCGGCAAGGCGGCCGCGTTCCGCTCGTTCGGCATTCCCGTGCCGCGCGGGACGACGAGCGAAAACCTCGATGCCCTGGACGCGCTGGTCGATGCGACCGGCGCGCACCACGTGCTGTTCCTGGGCGACTTCCTGCACGCACGCGCGGCGCACGCGGCCGGCACGCAGGCCGCGATGCTCGCGTGGCGCCGGCGGCGCTGCGACCTTATCCTGACGCTCGTGCGCGGCAACCATGACCGGCATGCGGGCGATCCGGCCGCCGTGCTCGGCATCGACCTCGTCGACGAGCCGTACACGGTCGGGTCGTTTTCCTTCTGCCACCACCCGGACGTGGACGCGCCCGGCTATGTGCTGGCCGGCCACGTCCACCCAGTTTATGTCTTGGCGACACGTTTCGACGCGCTGCGCCTGCCGTGTTTCATCGTGGGGATGCGTCGGATGATCCTGCCGTCGTTCGGATCTTTTACTGGCGGACACGCCATGCGTCCGGACGAGGGCGACCGCATCTTCGTTACCTCCGGGGAAGCCGTGCACAGCGTACGCTAACGCACCGAGCCCGGCGGGACCGCGGCGTAAGCTGGTCGTATCGACAACAAGACAAAGTCGGAGGACCTCATGGCAACAACCCGACAGACACTGGCCGCGGCCGTCGTGGCCGCGCTGCCCCTGCTCTCGATGACCGTCACGGCACCCGTGCATGCGCAGGAACATCCGCGCGCGGCCCGGCTGGCGCCGCGCATCGACGGTTTCAACGTGGACGAAGTGCGGCGCCTGGAACCGGGCACCGAACTGAACTTCGACCTGTACGGCACGCCGGGCGGCTACGCCACGCTGCGCATCGACGGCGCCACGCGCAACCTGACGATGACGGAAACGTCGCCCGGCACCTACCAGGGCACGTACACGATCGGCACGCATGACCGCATCAATCCGGGCAGCGCCGTCACCGCCAACCTGCGCGTGAACAATATGGTGACGACGCGCCTGCTGGCCGAATCGATCGTGCGCGGTCCCGGCCGCGATGACGATCGCGCCGGCCGTACGGCGTCCAACATGCCGCACGTCGACCGCTTCGACGTGCGCGGGAGCGACGACCTGGGACCGGGCAACGAACTGAAATTCACCGTGCACGGCACGCCGGGCGCCAAGGTCGAGGTGCAGATCGCCGGTACACGCGGCATCTTCTTCCTGCCGGAAGTGCGGCCGGGCGAATACAGCGGCCTGTACACGATCCGCCGCAACGACCATATCGCACCGGACGCCTCGGTCACGGCCACGATCCGCGCCAACGGCCGTTACACGGTCGCCACGCTGGGCCAACCGCTGATGGCGGGTGGCAATGGCCAGGGCATCAACCCGAACAGCCAGCCGCGCGTGGCGCGCTACTGCACGAATTGCGCGACGGTAGAAGCCGTCAACGTCGTGCAGGTCAGCGGCGACGGCAGCTACCTGGGTACGGGCGCCGGCGCCGTCGTGGGCGGGTTGCTGGGCAACCAGGTCGGCAGCGGCGGCGGACGCACGGCGGCCACCGTCGCCGGCGCCGTGGGCGGTGCGCTCGCGGGCCGCGAGATCGAGCGCAATGCCCATGCGGGCCAGCGCTACGAAGTCGTCGTACGCTATCCGAACGGTGCCACGCAGACCATCCCGTACGAAAACAATCCGGGCTTCCGCGTCGGCGATCGGGTGAAGGTCAACGATGGCGTGCTGATCCGCGATTGAGCGGCGGCGAATAAACAGAAAGCCGGCTTCCGCGCGGAACCGGCTTTATCGTCGACAGTGAGACTGGCGCGGTGTCGCGCCGCGCTTGGCAGCGTCAGACCGTGGCCAGCACCTGGCCATCGCCGGCGCTGTCCGCTTCGGCCTTGTGCTTGGCGTTCTGCTTGGCGCGCGCGCGCGATGGCGGCAGGCGGCGCAGCGTCTTGAGGGCGTCGGGATCCTTGATGCCGATGGTGCGCTGGTCGACCGTGATCAGGCCGATTTCGTTGAATGCGGACAAGGTACGGCTCACCGTCTCGAGCGTCAGGCCGAGGTAGCTGCCGATCTCATGGCGGGTCATGCGCAGGTTGAACAACTTGCTCGAATATCCCATCGCGGCGAAGCGGTCGGCCAGCGAGATCAGGAAGCGCGCCACACGGGCTTCGGCCGACAGGGCGCCGAGCATGCCGATCATGGCCTGTTCGCGCACCAGTTCGCGGCTCATCACGCCATACATCAGGTTCTCGAGCTCGGCGTGCACACGGCCCAGGGCGGTCAATTTCTTGAACGGCACCAGGATCAGGTCGCAGTCGGACAGGGCGACCGCTTCCGACGCGTAATGGCGCGTATGGATGCCGTCGACGCCGAGCATGTCGCCCTTCATCGGGAAGCTGAGCACCTGTTCGTTGCCGAATTCATCGATCAGCACGGTTTTCAGGAAGCCGGAGTTGACGATGTACAGGGTGTCGAACGCCTGGCCGATCGTGTGCACGCGCTGCCCGGTCTTGAACTGCACGTGCTGGAACAACAGCTCCTCCGTATTCATCGATACGGCGGCCGGGATGTGAAGCAGGTCGCAGACCTCTTTCAGGTTCGACCAGAGACGACCCTGGCGCTGACGTCCGGCTTCCATCTGTGACGAGTGCAGGGTCGACGGGGAGGCGTTGCGTTGTTCTGAAGTTAGCTGGGACTGCATACTCATCTCCAGGTTTAGGATTTCAAAGAAGCAAGCTGCGATCCGGTGATGCCAGCGCGGTGTCGGAGCACAGGGCGGACTGACTGGATACGGGTATGGACCGCAGGCAAGTCGAAACGCTGAAGTCAGTATGCCAACACGAGTCCGGCATTAATATCAGCAACGGCTGAATGTGTAGTAGGAGGGAGCGTCAAGCTGTAGGAATTTTCTTACTGCCAACCGGTCGTCCAGAGGGGAATGCGAATGAAACGTGGGTAGGAGTACGCGTGCGGACTGGGCCCTGCGCATGCAGGAAAATCGCCGAAGCAGGGCACAAAACGTGTCGTCGGAACGTCTAGTTGTTTCGGGCGGTGCCCTGTCAGGCCTTCATCGGTGCCAGCAGACGGTGCGCGACCGCATACTGGACCATTTCCGACAGGGAGGTCATGCCCATTTTCTGCATGATGCGGGTCTTGTGGGTGCTGACCGTCTTCACGGACAGGTGCAGGTTGTTGGCGATCTCGGTGATCGATTTGCCGCCCACGAGCAGCGAAAATACCTCGAATTCGCGGTCCGAGAGTTGCTTGTGCAGCAACTGTTCGTTCGGCGCCATGATGTTCAGCGCCAGCTGCTCAGCCACTTCGGTGCTGATGTACGGCCGGCCGGACGCCACCTTGCGGATCGCGCCGACGAGTTGCGTGCCCGCGCTTTCCTTGGTGAGATAGCCTTGCGCCCCGGCGCGGATGGCGCGCACGGCGTACTGCTCTTCCTCGTGCATCGTCAGGATCAGGATGGCGAGCTTGGGCGCCTCGCTGCGCACCTGGCGGATCAGGTCGACGCCGCTGCGGCCCGGCATGGACAAGTCGAGCAGCAACAGGTCGAAGCCGCCCTGGCGCACCAGCGACAGCACTTCGAAGCCGTTGATGGCCTCCCCGACGATCTCGATGTCGAGCGCGCCGTCGAGGATACGCTTGAGGCCCTCGCGCATGATCGTGTGGTCGTCGGCGATGACAATGCGAATCATAAAGTGTCCCCAAGGGGTCAATTGTAAAATAGAAGGTAAAAAGATATCACGTCAGCAACATTGACGTTGCCTTTTTTTGGACAATGCCTACTGTCCGATGACGGTGCGACAACTTGCAGTCAGTCGCTCAGGTGCCGGGTTCGCGGATCAGGCGGTGTACCAGCACGGGCTTGCTCGTATGCGACAGCACCTTGTTGGTCACGCTACCTAGCAGCAATTGCCCCCAGCCGCTGCGGCCGTGCGAGCCCATGAAAATCAGGTCGCAGTGTTGCTGTTCCGCCACGTCGACGATCTTGAGCGCCGGCGCGTCGGAAAACGCCGTGATGCAGGCATGCTTGAGGCTGCAGCCTTCCGCCGAGCGCACGATCGAGCCCATGTATTCCTGGCCCAGCCGCTGCATCTGCTCGACGTATTCCTCCTCGCTGGGGTAGGCGGGCGGAATGATCTCGACATAGACCGGGTACTGGTACTCGGGCGCGACGAACAGGGCCAGTACTTCGGCTCCCATCTGTTGGGCGAATTTGACGCCGGCGCAAGCGGTGTGCTGCGATACCGTGGAGCCGTCGGTGGTGATCAGAATTTTCTGGTACATGGTGAGTCCTCCCTCACGTCACGCTACGTTCTCATTGTAGTTCGCGTTTGACCTCTTGGCAGAACGTAAATGCTTGATCTTGCTCAGTGATGTGCTCGGCTGTCCGCAGGCAAATACCGGATGTCACAAATTACCCAGCGATAAAAAAATACAACAGATACTTTGCGAAATGATTCAGAAACGGCTGTAAAAGATTGTCGACAGACCAAGATTACCCAAGATTCGGCTGCGCGGGCATTTTCGAAGATTTACCTACGGCAACCACACTGATACACTCGTCGGAAATTCGTACCGTCAGCGTCATGACGGCAGCCGTACCGCACACAGCAAAGATGATTGCGACATTTAAATTATGGAGAAGCAGGGACTATGACCGACGCCGCTGACGATTTCGACGCACTATTCGAGGAAGTGGCAGCGCAGCGTGCCAGCGCGCCCGCAGCCGCTCCGGCACCAGCACCCACACCCACCGCCAGCGACGACACCGACGACCTGGAGGCCCTGTTCGACCAGGTCGCGGCCACCAGCGCACCGGCCCCGGCCGTCGTGCCTGCGCCGGTCGCGCCGGTCGCAGCCGCAGCCGCCGCGCCGGCCGAGGCCGGCGAGGAAGACCACGAAAAAGGCATGTACGAGCGCCTGGGCGGCATCGTGCGCCTGCTGCACGACTCGCTGCGCGAGCTGGGCTACGACAAGGCGCTGACCGAGGCATCGTCCCAGATCATGGACGCGCAGGACCGCCTGGAATACGTCGCCACCCTGACCGAACAGGCCGCCAACAAGGTACTGAACACCCTGGACGACGGCATGCCGGCCCAGGACCTGCTGTCCAAGCAGGCCAAGGACATGGAAAACCGCTGGGACGACCTGTTCGCGGGCAAGCTCTCGATCGAGCAGTTCAAGGCCCTGGCCGGCGATTCGAAGCAGTTCGCCCAGCTGGTCTCGGAAGCGACGGAAGCCGAGAAGGCGCGCCTGCTCGAGATCATGATGGCCCAGGACTTCCAGGACATCACCGGCCAGTTGATCAAGAAAGTCGTGGTCATCACCAAGACGGTCGAGAACGAGCTGACCCAGCTGCTCAAGGACAGCGCGCCGCCGGACGTCAAGGAAAAGCTGGCGCAGAAGCAGGCCGCGCAGGAGCAGGAGCAGCCCGTAACGCTGATGCAGGGTCCGTCGGTGCCGTCCGCGGCGCTCGACCAGGACAGTGTCGATGACCTTCTTGCCGATCTGGGATTCTAATGGATGAAATGCTCAAGGATTTCGTCGTCGAGGCGATGGATCTTGCAGCAAATGTCGAAGAGCATCTGCTGCACCTCGAACGCGATCCCAATAACAAGGAAACGCTGAACGCGGTGTTCCGCTCGTTCCACACCATCAAGGGTGGCGCGGGTTTCATGGGGCTGCCGGCGCTCGTCGCCGCCTGCCACCTGACGGAAAACCTGTTCGACGCGCTGCGCACCGGCGCGGCCCCCGTCACGCCGGCCGCGATCGAAGCGTCGCTGCAGGCGTCCGGCTTCGTGGCCGACCAGCTGGGTGACCTGAACAACGGCGCCACGCCGGACCAGCTGCCGTCGATGCCGCCGGACCTGGAGCGCATGCTCAAGGAGGCCATCGCCGGCAACGACGCCGCGCCCGCGCCCAAGGCCGTGCCCGCGCCGGCAGCGGCCGCGCCGGCGCCTGTCGCAGCACCGGTACCTGCTGCTGCTGCGCCGGCCGCGGTGGCGGTTGCCGATGGTCTCGACTGGGAAGCGATGTTCATGGCGGTCGTCCCGGCGGGCACCTATACGCCGGGCGCCGCGCCGGCTGTCGCGGCGCCCGCGGCCGCCGAGGCGGCAGCGCCGGCCGCCGCGCCGGTGCCGGCAGCGGCGCCTGACGCCGCCGCACCGGGCAAGCCGGGCTGGGACGGCATCGAGCGCCGCAACGAGGCCAAGCCGGCCAGCACCGGTCCCGCGAAGGACGAGAGCATCCGTATCGACGCGGTCAAGCTGGACGCGCTGCTGGAAGTGGCCGGCGAATCCGTGCAGGCCGCGAACCAGGCCGCTGTGCTGCTCGAGCGCCTGTCGCAGTTCAAGTTCGAGGGCCAGGCCGCGACGCTGATGGCGACCCTGACCGAGACGCTGGAACGCGCGTCGCGCTACTCGGCCGAGCTGCAGCGCGCCACGCTGGCAACCCGCATGCAGCCGGTCGGCCGCCTGTTCCAGAAATTCCCGCGCCTCGTGCGCGAGCTGGCCAAGGACCTCGGCAAGGACGTCGAGCTGACCATCGAAGGCGCCGAGACGGAAGTCGATCGCGTCGTCGTGGACAGCCTGTACGACCCGCTCGTGCACATGCTGCGCAATGCGCTGGACCACGGCGTCGAGGGTCCGGAAGACCGCGTCGCCAACGGCAAGCCGGCCAAGGCGTTCATCCTGCTGAAAGCCTGGCAGGAAGCGAACAGCGTCATGATCGTGCTGCAGGACGACGGGCGCGGCATGGACCCGGCCAAGCTGCGCAAGAAGGCGATGGAAAAGGGCCTGATCAGCGACAACCAGGCGACGAGCGACGACGAGGCGTACCAGCTCGTGTTCCTGCCCGGCTTCTCGACCAAGGAAGTGGCGTCGTCGGTCTCTGGCCGCGGCGTGGGCATGGACGTCGTCAAGACGGCCGTCGAGAAGAACCGCGGCGCGATCCGCATCGACTCGAACCTGGGCACGGGCACGAAGTTCTCGATCCGCCTGCCGATCGAACTGTCGATCGTGCCGACCATGCTCGTGTCGACGTCGGGCGCGCAGCTGGCCCTGCCGATGGCCGTCGTCGAGCGCGTGGTCGAGCTGCCGGAGACCTTCATGCAGGTCGGCGGCGCCCCGGTGCTGAAGGACCAGGGCCGTCCGCTGCCGGTGCGTTCGCTGGCGCTGTCGCTCGGCTACGAGGAGTGCGTGGAGCGCGTGGGCATCGTCATCAACGCCCCGCAGCCGTACATCATCGCGGTGGAAGCCGTCGACGGCACGGCCGACCTAGTGATCAAGCCGATGACGGCGCTGACCGTCGAAGGCATCACCGGCACGGCGCGTTCGGCCGAAGGATCGCTGGTGCTGGTCGTCGGCCTGTCGTTCCTCATGGACGGTTGCCGCTCGACGGTGCGTTTGGCCGCATAAACGACGCCGCCGTCATTTTTGCTACAAAGCTACGAAAAGCCTGCGCAGGAAATGCGCAGGCTTTTTTTATTTGCGTTTCTGAAAACACATCCGAACAAAATTTTTATATCGATGAGTTCATTGGAATAATCGTGCCTGAAGGCCCTTGCTTCCGCATTGCACAAATATGGCATAATCAAAGACCATGCCCGCATGAAGCGGTCGTTTCTCTGGACTTCGCAACTCATTATGTTAAAAACGCTCTACGACAAACTTTGGGATTCGCATGTCGTGCGTGCCGATGCGGATGGCACCACCGTGCTGTATATCGACCGTCACCTGGTCCACGAAGTCACCAGCCCGCAGGCGTTCGAAGGCCTGCGCGAAGCCGGCCGCCCGCTATGGCGCACTTCGGCCAACCTTGCCGTAGCCGACCACAACGTGCCGACCACCGACCGCTCGCACGGCATCGCTGACCCGACGTCGCGCCTGCAGGTCGAAACGCTGGACAGCAACGCCAAGTCCTTCGGCCTCACGTACTTCAACATGAACGACAAGCGCCAGGGCATCGTGCACGTGATCGGCCCGGAGCAGGGCGCCACGCTGCCGGGCATGACCGTCGTCTGCGGCGACTCGCACACGTCGACCCACGGCGCGTTCGGCGCGCTGGCGCACGGCATCGGCACCTCGGAAGTCGAGCACGTGCTGGCCACGCAGACGCTGCTGGCGAAAAAATCGAAAGCGATGCTGGTGCAGGTCGACGGCGAACTGCCGGCCGGCGTGACCGCCAAGGACATCGTGCTGGCCGTGATCGGCAAGATCGGCACGGCTGGCGGCACGGGCTACGCCATCGAATTCGGCGGCTCGACCATCCGCGCGCTGTCGATGGAAGGCCGCATGACCGTCTGTAACATGGCGATCGAAGCGGGCGCGCGCGCCGGCATGGTGGCCGTCGACGACACGACCATCGACTACGTCAAGGGCCGCCCGTTCGCGCCCGTCGGCCCGCAGTGGGAACAGGCCGTCGCGTACTGGCGTACCTTGCACACCGACCCGGGCGCGAAGTTCGACCTGGTCGTGCAGCTGAACGCGCACGACATCCGACCGCAGGTGACCTGGGGCACGTCGCCCGAGCAGGTCACGACGATCGACGGCCGCGTGCCCGATCCGGACAAGGAAAAGGATCCGGTCAAGCGCGACGCGATGGAAAAGGCGCTGGTCTACATGGACCTGAAGCCGAATACCGCGATGGAAGACATCCGGATCGACAAGGTGTTCATCGGTTCCTGCACCAACTCGCGCATCGAAGACCTGCGCGCCGCCGCCGCTGTCGTGCGCGGCCGCCAGCGCGCCTCGAACGTGAAGCTGGCGATGGTGGTGCCGGGCTCCGGCCTCGTGAAGGAACAGGCGGAACGCGAAGGCCTGGATGCGATCTTCAAGGCCGCCGGTTTCGAATGGCGCGAGCCGGGCTGCTCGATGTGCCTGGCGATGAACGCCGACCGCCTGGAACCGGGCGAGCGCTGCGCGTCGACGTCGAACCGCAACTTCGAAGGCCGCCAGGGACAGGGCGGGCGCACGCACCTGGTGTCGCCGGCGATGGCCGCGGCGGCCGGTATCGCGGGCCACTTCGTCGACGTTCGTAAAATCTGAGAAGCAGTAGGGTGGGCACCCCGTGCCCACCATGCGTTTCCGTAATCGCATATATCGGTGGGCACGGGTGCCCATCCTACGAGAAATCAATGAAGAAAATTTTTGCTCTCGCGCTCATCGCACTCGCCGTCACCGGCTGCAACACCATCTCCGGCGTCGGCAAGGACGTGCAGAAGGTCGGCCAGGTCATCACGGGCGCCGGCGGGAAATAATCGGGTCGATCATGGATAAATTCAACGTACACGAAGGACTGGTGGTCCCGCTGGACCGGGCCAACGTCGACACCGACGCCATCATTCCGAAGCAGTTCCTCAAGTCGATCCGCCGCACCGGCTTCGGCCCCAACCTGTTCGACGAGTGGCGCTATCTCGACCACGGCGAGCCGGGCATGGACAATTCGAAGCGCCCGGTCAATCCGGACTTCGTGCTGAACCAGCCGCGCTACGCCGGCGCGTCGATCCTGCTGACCCGCAAGAACTTCGGCTGCGGCTCGTCGCGCGAGCACGCGCCGTGGGCCCTGCAGCAGTACGGCTTCCGCGCCGTCATCGCGCCGAGCTTCGCCGACATCTTCTTCAACAACTGCTTCAAGGGGGGCCTGCTGCCGATCGTTCTCGGCGAAGCCCAGGTCGACCAGCTGATGAATGAAGTCAAGGCCTTCCCCGGCTACAAGCTGGTCGTCGACCTCGAGAAGCAGACCGTGGGCACGCCGGACGGCCGCCTCGCGTTCGAATTCGCCGTCGACGACTTCCGCAAGTACTGCCTGCTGAACGGCCTGGACGACATCGGCCTCACGCTGCGCCACGCCGACGACATCCGCGCCTACGAGGAACGCCATCTGCGCGCGCAGCCGTGGCTCGCCAACACCATCTGAACTGAGAACAAGAACATGAAGATTGCAATCCTGCCGGGCGACGGCATCGGTCCCGAAATCACCGCGCAAGCCGTCAAGGTCCTGAAGGCGCTGGGCGAATCGTTTGAGCTGGAAAGCGCGGAAGTCGGCGGCGCCGGCTATGCCGCGCACGGCCATCCGCTGCCGCAGGGCACGCTGGCGCTGGCGAAAGCCGCCGACGCTGTGCTGCTGGGCGCCGTCGGCGACTTCAAGTACGACTCGCTGGAGCGCGCGCTGCGTCCGGAACAGGCCATCCTCGGCCTGCGCAAGGAACTGGGCCTGTTCGCCAACCTGCGTCCCGCGATCCTGTATCCGGAACTGGCCGGCGCGTCCACGCTCAAGCCGGAAGTCGTGTCGGGTCTCGACATCCTGATCATCCGCGAGCTGACGGGCGACGTCTATTTCGGCAAGCCGCGCGGCGTGCGCGAATGCCCGGACGGTCCGTTCGCCGGCCAGCGCGAAGGCTTCGACACGATGCGCTATGCGGAAGGCGAGATCCGCCGCATCGCCCACGTCGCGTTCCAGGCCGCGCGCAAGCGCAACCGCCGCCTGACGAGCATCGACAAGGCCAACGTGCTGGAGACGTTCCAGTTCTGGCGCGACATCGTCACCGACGTGCACAAGGAATACCAGGACGTCGAGCTCGAACACATGTACATCGATAACGCCGCGATGCAGCTCGTGCGCGCGCCGAAGAAGTTCGACGTGCTCGTCACCGGCAACATGTTCGGCGACATCCTGTCGGACGAGGCGGCGATGCTGACCGGTTCGATCGGCATGCTGCCGTCGGCGTCGCTGGACGTCAACAACAAGGGCCTGTACGAGCCGTCGCACGGTTCGGCGCCGGACATCGCGGGCAAGGGCATCGCGAATCCGCTGGCGACGATTTTGTCCGCCGCGATGATGCTGCGCTTCACGCTGGGCAAGCCCGAGCAGGCCGACCGCATCGACAACGCCGTCAAGAAGGTGCTGGCCCAGGGCCTGCGCACGGCCGACATCCACGAAGACGGCACGACGCGCGTCGGCACGGAACAGATGGGCGACGCGGTCGTCAACGCATTGGGTTAATTCGACGTTACGCGAAGGTGGGCACCCCGTGCCCACCTTCGCGTGAACCAAGGAATACGCCGAACGGGGCGGAGTAATTTTCAAACGAGGGATCAAAATGAAATTAGTAGGTCTGGTTGGTTGGCGCGGCATGGTCGGTTCGGTCCTCATGCAGCGCATGCAGGACGAGGGCGATTTCGCCCATATCGAGCCGGTGTTCTTCACGACGTCGAATCCGGGCGGCGACGCGCCGAAGATGGCGAAAAACGAGACCAAGCTGAAAAGCGCGACCGACATCGCCGAACTGTCCAAATGCGAGATCATCATCTCGTGCCAGGGCGGCGACTACACGACCGAAGTGTTCCCGAAACTGCGCGCGGCCGGCTGGAACGGCTACTGGATCGACGCCGCGTCGACCCTGCGCATGAGCGACGACGCCGTGATCGTGCTCGACCCGGTCAACGCCGACGTCATCAAGTCCGCATTGAGCCGCGACGTCAAGAACTTCATCGGCGGTAACTGCACCGTGTCGTGCATGCTGATGGGCCTGGGCGGCCTGTTCAAGCACGACCTGGTCGACTGGATGACGTCGATGACCTACCAGGCCGCATCGGGCGGCGGCGCCCAGCACATGCGCGAACTGCTCACGCAATTCGGCACCATCAACGCGGCCGTCAAGCCGCTGCTGGACAACCCGGCGTCGGCCATCCTGGAAATCGACCGCGGCGTGCTGGCCACCCAGCACGGTCTGTCGGCCGAGGAAACCAAGCAGTTCGGCGCGCCGCTGGCCGGCAACCTGATCCCGTGGATCGACAAGGACCTGGGCAACGGCCAGTCGAAGGAAGAGTGGAAGGGCGGCGCCGAGACCAACAAGATCCTCGGTCGCAACGGTGCCGGCGCCAGCGTCATTCCGGTCGACGGCCTGTGCGTCCGCATCGGCGCGATGCGCTGCCACTCGCAGGCGCTGACCATCAAGCTCAAGAAAGACGTGCCGCTGGACGAGATCAACGACATCATCGCAAACGACAACCAGTGGGTGAAGTTCGTGCCGAACACGCGCGAAGCGTCGGTGCGCGACCTGACCCCGGCCGCCGTCACGGGCAGCCTGACGATCCCGGTCGGCCGCGTGCGCAAGATGTCGATGGGCCCGGAATACATCTCGGCGTTCACCGTCGGCGACCAGCTGCTGTGGGGCGCCGCCGAGCCGCTGCGCCGCATGCTGCGCATCGTCTTGGACAAGTGATGTAATCTGTCGCCTGCGGGCGCGAGAGAGGCGGCCGCAGGGCCGCCTTTTTTATTTGCTTTTTATTTCGATCGCGTCGCCCCCGCGCAGGCGGGGGCCCAATGTCGAGCGGCCGACATGCGCAACCCGGGCTCCCGCCTGCGCAGGAACGACGAGGACGGGTTTCGTGATGAATTGACACCGAACCATCCAAAAAACATCATAACTCTGAATATACCGTCTACATATCTCAGACTCGCTGAATGTTTCTCCCTGCAGAACTTGCATGCCACAGTGCATGATGATATGTTGCTGAGACCTCCGGGCAAGGTCGCGCGCCCCCGTCAACCCACTCCGCTTTCTACTCTATGCATGTCACTCATCGCCTCCCGCTGAAGTCGTCCGCGCTGAAGAAGCTCACCGCGGCGGTCGCAAGTGCGCTGGTCCTGACGTCCGCGGCGCATGCTGCCGGTCTCGGCAAGCTCACGGTGTTGTCCGCGCTCGGCCAGCCGCTGCGCGCCGAAATCGAATTGACGGCAGTATCCGGGGACGAGGCGTCCGGCCTCGCGGCCAAGCTGGCGTCGCCGGACGCGTTCAAGGCGGCCAACATCGATTTCAATCCGGCCCTGCTGTCGCTGCGCTTCAACGTCGAGCAGCGCGGCGGCCGCCAGTTCATCCGCGTCAGCTCCACGCAGCCGCTGAACGAGCCGTTCGTCGACATGCTGCTGGAACTGTCGTGGAATAACGGCCGTCTCGTGCGCGAATACACGTTCCTGCTCGATCCGGCCGAGCTGCGCGCGACGCAGTCGGCCCAGGTGGCACCCAGCGAGATGCGCGCCGCGCCGGCCCCGCGCCCGCAGGCGGCGGTACCGGCACCGGCACCAGCACCCGCGCAGGCGCGCCCCGTCGAGACGGACCGCGGCGCAACCGCCGCCACGCAGCGCAACCGCGCGCGCCCGGCCACGGAAGGCGAGGGCGCCCAGGCGGCGGCCGCGCCGTCGAAGTACCGCGTCAGGCCGGGCGACAGCCTGGGCCGCATCGCCAGCCAGTTCAAGCCGGTCGACGTGTCGCTCGACATGATGCTCGTCGCGCTGTACCGCGCCAATCCCGATGCCTTCATCGGCAACAACATGAACCGCCTCAAGTCGGGCCGTATCCTGACCGTGCCGGCGGGCGACGCGGTGCGCGGCACGGACGACGCCGAGGCGCATGGCGTCGTCATCGCCCACGCGGCCGACTTCAACGCCTACCGCAACAAGCTGGCGGGCCAGGTCGGCGCGTCCGAACCCGCCAAGACCCCGGAGGCGGGGCAGGGCGCGGCCGGCAAGATCACGGCCAAGGTCGAGGAGCGCCCGACGGCCGCCAACGCATCCCAGGACAAGCTGCGCCTGTCCAAGGCCGCGCCGGACACGCCTGCCGGCAAGGGCGCGACGATGAGCGCCGAGGACCGCATCGCCAAGGAAAAGGCCCTGGCCGATGCGCAGCAGCGCGTGCGCGAGCTCGAACGCAATGTGAACGACCTCGAGAAGCTGGCGACCGTCAAGAGCAAGACGGGCGCCGAAGCCGAGAAGAACGCGTCGACCCCGGCCCCTGCCGCGCAGCCTTCGGCCACGCTGGCGCAAACGCCGGCCCCGGTCGCGCCGCACGTGCAGCCGAAGAAGCTGCCGACCATCAAACCCGCCAAGCCCGCCGCGCCGCCGGAACCGGGCCTGATGGACTTCATCATGAACAACCTGGCGCTGGTCGGCGGCGGCGTGGCCGCGCTGCTGCTCGGCGGCCTGCTCGTCGCCCAGCGCCGCAAGCAGAAGGTCGTCAAGCCGGTGGCCGAACCGTCGATCCTCGGCGTGCCGGCCGAGCCGGCGCACTCGATGTTCGCCGAGACGGGTGGGCAGAGCGTCGACACGAACAACAGCGTCTTCAATTCGAGCTTCGCGCCGTCCGCCAGCCAGCTCGACACGAACGAAGTCGATCCGGTCGCGGAAGCCGACGTCTACATCGCGTACGGCCGCGATGCCCAGGCCGAGGAGATCCTCAAGGAAGCCCTGCGCACCCATCCGGAGCGCTATCCGGTGCGCCTCAAGCTGCTCGAGATCTACGCCGCCCGCAAGGACCAGCGCGCGTTCGAAACGCAGGCCGCCGAGTTGTACGGCATGACGCGCGGCCAGGGCGACGAGTGGGCGCAGGCCGCCGCGCTGGGCCTGTCCATCGACCCGCTCAACCCGCTGTATGCCCACAGCCTCACGCCTGCCGGTCCGGCGCCGAGCACCGAGGAACTGGGCCAGCAGGCATTGCTGTCGAAGGAACTGGACGATGTCTTCGGCGCGCCCACCGCGGTGCCGGTGACGGACGCGCATGTCGCGGACGCGCATGTCGCGGACGCGCATGTCGCCGACGCGCAAGCGGATAACCCGTTCGCCGCGGCGCTCGATGAGCCGATGGATTTCAGCCAGCACTTCGCCGACGCGATGGCGACGGCCCAGCCGGCACCGGCCCCCGTGACCAACGCGCCGTCGACCGAACCGGCGCCGGTGGAAGACGACCACGCCCTCGACTTCGACCTGGGCGGCCTGGCGTTCGAGCCGGTCGAGACGGCGCCCGCGCCGCAGGTCGCGCAGCCGCTGGCCGACGTGGGCGACGTGCCCGACCTCGAATTCGACATGAGCGCATTCGACCAGCCGACCGCCGCCCCGGCGGTGCCGGCCGAACCGGCCGCTGCGCCGGACAAGGCGGAGCACGACCCGCTCGACTTCTCGTTCGACATGGACTTCGCCGCCCCGGCCGCGAATCCGGTGCCGCATCTGGAAGCGCACACGGAAGACGATCTGCTGGCCCCGGCCGCCGCGACCGCCGCCGCCGGCGAGATCGAGATGGCCAACCTGGCGCGCGAATTCGACCTGCCCGACCTGCCGACGGAACTGCAGGCCAGCCTGCCGCCCGAGCCGGAGCCGCACGCCGCAACCGCGGAGCGCGACCCGCTGTTCGACCTCGACGCCATGGATTTCGACATCGCCGAGACGCCGCGCGCGGAAAGCCCGGCCTCGATCCCGGCGGCCGCGCTGGACGAGCATATGTTCGACATCCCGGCCACGCCGGCCCCGGCCGACGCGCTGTTCGCCGAGCCGGATCGCGTCACGCCGGAGCGCGCCGAACCGCAATTCGACATGGGCGGCTTCGACCTCGACCTGCCGGCCGACGGTGCGCTGCCGCTGCCGGAAGTTCAGACGCTGTCCGAGCCGGAGTTTGCCGCGCCGTCCGCGCCGGTCGATTCGGGCGCGCTGTCCGCCGCCCACATGGAGATGGAGACGAAGCTCGACCTGGCGATCGCCTACCAGGAAATCGGCGACAAGGAAGGGGCGCGCGAGCTGCTCGACGAAGTCATCCGCGGCGGCAGTCCCGAGCAGGCGGCGCGCGCCAACTCGATGCGCGCATCGCTGGCGTAAGGTCACGCGCTTTGACACGAATCGCTTTGGGTGTCCAGTACGTGGGCACTGCCTGGAACGGGTATCAGAAACAGCCATCGCGCGACACGGTGCAGGACCGGTTGGAGATCGCGCTCGAGAAGTTCGCCTGCACACGGCTCGCGACGACGTGCGCCGGCCGCACGGACGCCGGCGTGCACGCCATCGAGCAGGTCGTCCATTTCGACACGGACCTCGACCGCGCGCCGCAATCGTGGGTGCGCGGCACGAACGCGTTCCTGCCCGAGTCGATCGTCGTGCGCTGGGCCCACGTGGTCGCGCCGGACGTCGAAGGACAGGATTTCCACGCGCGCTTCTCGGCCCGCTCGCGCACCTATCACTATGTGCTGTACAACCACGCCAACCCGTCCGCCCTGCTGGCGGGACGCGCCGGCTGGGTGTTCCGGCCGCTCGACGTCGAGCGCATGCGCGCGGCCGCCGCCCACCTGGTCGGCACGCACGACTTTTCCAGTTTCCGCGCATCCGGCTGCCAGGCGAATTCGCCCGTCAAGCAGATGCACGACATCGGCATCGAGCGCAGCGGCGACATCGTCGTGTTCACGGTGCGCGCCTCCGCGTTCCTGCATCACATGGTGCGGAACATCGTCGGGTCGCTGATCTATGTGGGCACGGGGCGCAACGAGCCGGGCTGGATGGCCGAGGTGCTCGCCGCGCGCTCGCGCGACGCCGCGGCGCCGACCTTCATGCCGGATGGGCTGTACCTTGCTACAATCGACTACGATCCCAAGTGGGGGCTGCCGCAGGAGAGGGGTCAGAGCCCGGTGTTTCCTTTGGGGCTCTGACCCCGGTGGTTAGTGGTAGCGCCCGTTACAACCCAATAATTGGCTGAGCATCAGCCGGCAACTCCGGGGTCAGAGCCCCTTGAAAAGCAAAACCGCAACTCCGGGGTCAGAGCCCCTTGAAAAGCAAAACCGGGCTCTGACCCATCGATAACCGCTCGATATGCCCCGTACCCGAATCAAGATCTGCGGCATCACCCGCGAACAAGACCTCCACGCCGCCGTCAATGCCGGCGCCGACGCCCTCGGCTTCGTGTTTTACCCGAAGAGCCCGCGCTACGTCACGCCCGCGCGCTACGCCGAACTGGCGCGCGCACTGCCGCCGTTCCTGAACACCGTCGCGCTGTTCGTCAACGCGACCGAGGACGAGGTCCGCGCGGTCGTCGCGGCCGGTCCGGTCGCGCTGCTGCAATTCCACGGCGACGAAACGGTCGGGCAGTGCGCGCGGCTGGCGAGTGCCGTGCAACGCCCGTTCGTGCGGGCGTTTCGCGTAAAACCTGACACGACGGCCGTCGATTTGCTAGAATCGGAAGCTCAATACCGCGCCGCCAGTGCCTGGTTCTCGGGCCTTCTGCTCGACACTTACGTGGATGCCTATGGCGGTGCAGGAAAGGTTTTCGATTGGTCTCTGATTCCAAAAGAGCTCGCGCCTCGGGTCGTTTTGAGTGGTGGCTTGAGCGTACACAACGTGACTGGCGCGGTGGCGCAAGTACGCCCCTTCGCGGTCGACATCAGTAGCGGTGTCGAGGCGAGCAAGGGGATCAAGGATGCCCGCAAGATCGCCGCATTCGTCGACGCGGTGCGGGCCGGCGATGCCACCACTGAAAGCCTGACACACCATGAAAGCCAATCAAGTTAACGGCGCACAAGCGCTGTTCAAGACCTCCGACTACCAGCTGCCGGACACCACCGGCCACTTCGGCCCGTACGGCGGCTCGTTCGTCGCCGAGACGCTCAGCCACGCGCTGGCCGAACTGAACGACGCCTACGCGCGCTACAGCCAGGACCCCGAATTCCTCGAAGAATTCCGCTACGAGCTGGCGCACTTCGTCGGCCGTCCGTCGCCCGTGTACCACGCCAAGCGCTGGTCACAGCAGGGGGCGCATCACGGCCTGGGCGCGCAGATCTTCTTCAAGCGCGAAGACCTGAACCACACCGGCGCCCACAAGATCAACAACGTGATCGGTCAAGCGCTGCTGGCCCGCCGCATGGGCAAGCCGCGCATCATCGCCGAGACGGGCGCCGGCCAGCACGGCGTCGCGACGGCCACCATCTGCGCGCGCTTCGGCCTCGAATGCGTGATCTACATGGGGAGCGAGGACGTCAAGCGCCAGGCGCAGAACGTCTACCGCATGAAGCTGCTGGGCGCGACCGTCGTCCCGGTCGAATCGGGATCGAAGACCTTGAAGGACGCGCTGAACGAGGCGATGCGCGACTGGGTCACCAACATCGAGAACACGTTCTACATCATCGGCACGGTCGCAGGTCCGCACCCGTATCCGATGATGGTGCGCGACTTCCAGTCCGTGATCGGCGAGGAATGCCGCGTGCAGATGCCGCAGATGACGGGCCGCCAGCCGGACTACGTCGTCGCCTGCATCGGCGGCGGCTCGAACGCGATGGGCATCTTTTATCCGTACATCGACGAGCCGGGCGTGAAGCTGGTGGGCGTCGAGGCGGCGGGCGAGGGCCTCGACTCCGGCAAGCACGCGGCGTCGCTCACGGCCGGCTTCCCGGGCGTCCTGCACGGCAACCGCACCTACCTGCTGCAGGACGAGCACGGCCAGATCATCGAGACGCATTCGGTGTCCGCGGGCCTGGATTATCCGGGCGTCGGTCCGGAACACGCGTGGCTGAAGGACAGCCAGCGTGCGCAGTACGTGTCGATCACGGACGACGAAGCGCTGGCCGCGTTCCACGACTGCTGCCGCATCGAGGGCATCATCCCGGCGCTGGAATCGTCGCACGCGATCGCCTACGCCGCCAAGCTGGCGCCGACGCTCCCGGCGGACCAGATCATCCTGGTGAACCTGTCGGGCCGCGGCGACAAGGACATGCATACCGTGGCGCAACGGGCGGGACTCAACTTCGGCTGAGCCCCATCCTCCCATTGCCAACCACATACAAGGAAACCAGCATGTCCCGTATCGCACAAACTTTCGACGCCCTCAAAGAGCAGGGCAAGACCGGCCTCGTCACCTTCATCACCGCCGGCGACCCGGCCCCGGAACTGACCGTCCCGCTGCTGCACGCCCTCGTGGAAGGCGGCGCCGACGTCCTCGAACTCGGCGTCCCGTTCTCCGACCCGATGGCGGAAGGCCCCGTCATCCAGCGCGCCTGCGAACGCGCGCTCACGTTCGGCATCAGCATGACCGACGTGTTCGCCCAGGTCGTCGAGTTCCGCAAGACCAACCAGCACACGCCCGTCGTGCTGATGGGTTACGCGAACCCCATCGAGCGCATGGGCCAAAGCGAATTCGTCCGTCGCGCCAAGGCCGCCGGTGCCGACGGCGCCATCGTGGTCGACTATCCGCCGGAAGAATGCGAAGCGTTCGCGGCCGAGATGAAGGCCAACGGCCTCGACATGATCTTCCTGCTGGCGCCGACGTCCACCGTCGAGCGCGTGAAACAGGTGGCGCGCCACGGCAGCGGCTTTTCCTATTACGTCTCGCTGAAAGGCGTGACGGGCGCGGGCGGCATCGACACGGCCGACGTGGCCAAGCGCGTGGCCGCGATCCGCGAGCACGTCAAGCTGCCGATCGGCGTCGGCTTCGGCATCCGCGACGCGCAGACGGCCAGGTCGGTGGCGGCGGTGGCCGACGCCGTCGTGATCGGCAGCCGCATCATCCAGGAGCTGGAAAATACGCCGAAGGAGCAGGGGCCGGCGGCGGTGCGGGCGTTCGTCGCGGGCATCCGGGAAGCGCTGGACGCCAAATAACCGCCGTTTAAATCGACAATTCGGGGTCAGAGCCCGGTTTTGGGCAATTGATTGTCGGCCAGTGCTCCGGCCTCGAATTGGCCAAGGCCGGATGCCCGTTCCTTGATGCGTTCGATTTTCTTGGTGGAAATGTCGGGATAGAGTGGACGAGCTGTTTTCTTCCACCTCACCCCGGCATCCATCATGAAAAAACAAATCGTGCAGGTATCCGTCGTGCAGTCGGCCAAGGTCATGGCCGCTGTGTATCTCGTCACCGCCATCCCGGTCGTCGTGCTGGCGGCATTGTTCATGTCGGCGGTGATGCCGGCGGGCGTCGGCATCGCCATGTTGATCGTCATGCCGGTGGCGTATGCGGCAGGCGCGTTCATCGGCGTCGCGGTCGGCGCGTGGATCTACAACCAGGTGGCCGCCCGCATCGGCGGTTTCGAATTCACCACGGCCGAGGTCGGCGCCGCCACGCACTGAGTCGCGTGGAGGTAGGGATTCGTTCAGGTACACGGGCCTTGAAGCTTGTCGAGAAGCCAAGTAATTGACGGCAAGAATTCGACAAGCCTGATACGAACGGCTACACTACGCCCAAATGCGCGGCCGGCTGCTCCCGACAAGCAACCGGCCGCGCGCGTATTTTCCCTTCGCCAGGCTTCATCCGGACGACATCCCATGCACAACCTCCCGACCACCTTGCCCGACTGGCTGGCGCTGCTCGAGTCACGCCATGCCGAAACCCACATCGACATGGGGCTGGACCGCGTGCGCACCGTCAAGGAGCGCATGGGCCTGGCCTTTTCCTGCCCCGTGATCATGGTCGCGGGCACCAACGGCAAGGGCTCGACCTGCGCCATGCTGGAAGCGATGCTGCTGCAGGGCGGCTACAAGGTCGGCCTGTACATCAAGCCGCACTTCCTCGACTTCAACGAGCGCGCCCGCATCAATGGCGAGATGGCCAGCGACGCCGTTCTCATCGCGGCGTTCGCTGAAGTGGAAGCGCGCCGCGGCGACATCGACCTCACGTATTTCGAATTCACGACGCTCGCGATCATGCATCTGCTGGCGACGGCCGGCGTCGACGTGGCGATCCTCGAGGTCGGCCTGGGCGGGCGCCTGGACGCCGTGAACGTGATCGACGCGGACGTGTCCATCGTCACGAGCATCGACATCGACCACAAGGATTATCTCGGCGACACGCGCGAGGAGATCGGCTTCGAGAAGGCCGGCATCTTCCGCCCCGGCCGGCCGGCGATCTGCAGCGATCCGCTGCCGCCGCAATCGCTGATCGACCACGCGGCAACCATCGGCGCCGATTTGTGGCTGCTGGGCCGCGACTTCAACTTCCAGGGCGACAAGCAGCAATGGGCCTACGGCGGCCGCAACCAGCGCCGCAATTCGCTCGCGTATCCGGCGCTGCGCGGCGCCAACCAGTTGCTGAACGCGGCGGCCGCGCTGGCGGCGCTGGAAGCGCTGCGCAACGTGCTGCCGGTAGGCGCGCAAGAGGTGCGCACGGGCCTCGCGCTGGTCGAGCTGCCGGGCCGATTCCAGGTGCTGGCGGGCCGTCCGACGACGATCCTCGACGTCGCCCACAATCCGCACGCGGCGGCGACGCTGGCGCAGAACCTGAGCAACATGGGGTTCCACCGTTTTACCTACGGCGTGCTCGGCATCATGCAGGACAAGGACATCGACGCGGTCGTCGCCCACATGGCGCCGTACGTCGACCACTGGTGCGTGGCGGCGCTGCCGTCGCCCCGTTCGGCCGACCCGGCCGTGCTGGCCGCGAAGCTCGAAGCGCTCAGGCCGGCGGATGCCAAGGACGGCGAATTTTCCGTCAAAACGTTCGCGAATCCGGCCGAGGCATTCGCAGATGCAACGAGCCGGGCCGGACAGGATGATAGAATAGTGGTCTTTGGCTCGTTCTACACCGTGGCTGGCGTGATGGCGGCCCGTAAATCCTCTCTTCATTGACGTGACACCGCATGGGCTTGTTTCCCCGTAAAAGCAAGCAGGACCGCCTCACCGAGGACAGTGGCCGCTTCTACAGCAAGGATGACGACGCCGCGATCGGCGAGCGCGCCCGCGCCAAGCGGGCGAGCAATGCCGGCGGTGCGTCGCGCCGTCCCGGCAACGACCCCATGCTGCCCGAAAAGAAGCGCGCCCGGCGCCGCCTCGTCGGCGCCATCGCGCTGGCCCTGGCGGCCGCCGTCGGCCTGCCGATGCTGCTCGATTCCGAACCCAAGCCGCTCGCCGGCGACATCGCGATCCAGATCCCCGCGAAAGACAAGGCGGCGCCGCTGCCCGTGCCGGCCGCCGATAAGCCCGTGTCCGCCGCGGACAGCGTCGACAAGGGCGAAGAAGTCGTCGAGGCACCGCCGCCCGCGCCCGCATCGAAGGCACCGGCCGCCGTCGCCGCAGTGACCGCCCCGCAGCCGGCACCCAAGGTCGAGCACAAGCCCGAATCGAAGCCCGAACCCGCGAAGCCTGAGCCCGTGAAGTCCGAGCCGGCAAGGCCGGAACACAAGGACGTGCCGAAACCGGAGCACAAGGAACCGCGGCCGGAACCGCGCCTGGCGGAAAAGGAAAAGCCCGTCAAGCCGAAAACCGACGACAAGCCCGTCAGGCCGCATGACGACGCGGCGCGCGCCATGGCGATCCTGGAAGGCAAGCAGGCCGAGAAGGCCGCCGAGAAGGACAAGCCGGCCGAGTCCGGATCGCAGAAATTCGTGCTGCAGGTCGCGGCACTGTCGAGCCCGGAAAAGGCGGCCGAAGTGCAGGCCCGGCTGCGCGAAGCGGGCATCTCGTCGTACACGCAAAAGACGAACACGCCGGCTGGCGAACTGATCCGCGTACGGGTCGGCCCCCTGAACAAGGACGACGCCGAGAAAGTCCGCGCCAAACTGGGCCGCCTGGGCATGGCCGGCACCATGAGCCCGGTCTGACGCCGGCTGTCCGCAACCGATGATGACTGCAAAAGCCGCGCCGTGACGATCTTCGACTACGTGGTCTTGTTCATCCTGGCGTCGTCGGTCGTCATCAGCACCATGCGCGGCCTGGTGAAGGAAATCCTGTCGCTGCTCGGCTGGGTGGCGGCCTTCATCGTCGCCAACGCCTTCGGCGCGAAGCTGGCGCCCATGCTACCATCCGTGATTCCGGGCGAAGCCTTGCGGCTCATCGTCGCCTTCATTGCATTATTCCTCGGCGTGCGCGTGCTGATGGGCCTGTTGGCCCTCGCGATCGGCGCATTGATCGAGGCTTCCGGCCTGAGCCTGGCCGACCGCGGCCTCGGCGGCCTGTTCGGCTTGGGCCGGGGCATTGTAATCGTGCTGGCCGGCGTCATATTGTGCGGGATGACTTCCATTCCCCAACAGGCTTTCTGGAAAGACGCGCTGCTCTCGCCCATGGCGGAAACCGGAGCGCGCACGGTCAAGCCTTTCTTGCCCGCTGCCTTCGCGCAGCACTTACAGTTTTGAACACTTCTTCACGGTATTAGGAGCACACCATGTGTGGCATCGTCGGCGTCGTCTCGCAAGCCCCCGTCAACCAGCTGTTGTATGACGCATTGCTGCTACTGCAGCATCGCGGTCAGGACGCGGCGGGGATTGCAACCAATCACAGCAGCATGTTCTCGATGTACAAGGCCAACGGCCTCGTGCGTGACGTTTTCCGCACGCGCAACATGCGTTCGCTGCAAGGCAATTCCGGCATCGGCCACTGCCGCTATCCGACGGCCGGCTCGTCCAGCGAAGAAGAAGCGCAGCCGTTCTACGTGAACGCCCCGTTCGGCATCACCCTGGCGCACAACGGCAACCTGACCAACCAGGAACAGCTGAAGGAAGAACTGTTCCGCAACGACCGCCGCCACGTCAACACGAACTCCGATTCGGAAGTCCTGCTGAACGTGCTCGCCCACGAAATCGCCCAGGCCGCCGACGGCTACTCGCTGGCGCCGGACGCCGTGTTCAAGGCCGTCGCGCAGGTGCACCGCCGCGTGCGCGGCGCCTATGCCGTCATCGCGCAGATCGCCGGCCACGGCCTGCTCGCGTTCCGCGATCCGTTCGGCATCCGCCCGCTGTGCCTCGGCATCAACGAGACCGAGAACGGCCCCGAATACCTGGTCGCCAGCGAATCCGTCGCCCTCGAAGGCCTGGGCTTCCGCTTCGTGCGCGACATCGCGCCGGGCGAAGCCGTCTGGATCGACGCCGACAGCCAGTTGCACACGCGCCAGTGCGCCGCGAACCCGTCGCTGAATCCGTGCGCGTTCGAATACGTGTATTTGGCCCGTCCCGACTCCGTGATCGACGGCGCGTCCGTGTACGCGACGCGCCTGCGCATGGGCGAATACCTGGCCGAGAAGATCCGCAAGGAGATCCCGGTCGAAGAGATCGACGTCGTGATGCCGATCCCGGATTCGTCGCGTCCGGCCGCCATCCAGCTCGCGCTGAAGCTGGGCGTCGAATACCGCGAAGGCTTCATCAAGAACCGCTACATCGGCCGCACGTTCATCATGCCGGGCCAGACGATGCGCCGGAAGTCGGTGCGCCAGAAGCTGAACGCGATCGCGTCCGAGTTCAAGGACAAGAACGTGCTGCTCGTCGACGACTCCATCGTGCGCGGCACGACGAGCCGCGAGATCGTGCAGATGGCGCGCGAATCGGGCGCCCGCAAGGTCTTTTTCGCGTCGGCCGCGCCGCCGGTGCTGTACCCGAACGTGTACGGCATCGACATGCCGACGCGCGACGAACTGATCGCCCACGGCCGCACCGTCGAGGAAGTGTGCCGCGAGATCACGGCCGACCGCCTCGTGTACCAGGACCTGGACGCGCTGCGCAAGTCGATCTCGGACGTCAATCCGGCCCTGACGAACGTGGAAGCGTCGTGCTTCGACGGCGTGTACGTGACGGGCGACGTGACGCCGGCCTATCTCGACCAGCTCGAGAGCGTGCGCCACAAGTCGTCCGGTAAATCGTCGGACGACATCGTGCGGACGCAGCTGAATCTGAATCCGTCCGTCGCGGCCGAATAAATCCGGTTTGTTGTTAATGGGCCCCATCATTTACCACCGCGCAGAACAAGACCATGAGCGACAAACCAAACTACGGCTTCACCACCACCATCCTGCACAACGATCGCAGCAAGCCGATCGAACACAACTCCCTCCATAAGCCGGTCCACACGTCGGTCGCCTTCGGCTACACCGACGCGCGCCAGCTCGCGTCCGTCTTCCAGGGCAAGGAGCCGGGCTTCCGCTACGGCCGCCAGGGCAACCCGACCGTCTCCGCGCTGGAAGACAAGATCAGCAAGATGGAAGGCGGCACCGCCACCCTGTGCTTCGCCACCGGCATGGCCGCCATCGGCGCGCTCGCGCAGGCGCTGCTGCGCGCGGGCGACCACGTGGTGTCGTCCTCGTTCCTGTTCGGGAATACCAACAGCCTGTGGAACACGGTGGCCGCGCAGGGAACGGACGTGTCGTTCGTCGATGCGACCGACGTCGCCAACGTGGAAGCCGCACTGAAGCCGACTACGCGCATGGTGTTCGTCGAAACCATCGCCAATCCGCGCACGCAGATCGCGGATCTCGCCCGCATCGGCGAGTTGTGCCGTGCGCGCGGCATCCTGTACGTCGTCGACAATACGATGACGACGCCCTACCTGTTCCGTCCGAAAGCCGTCGGCGCGGGCCTCGTCGTGAACGCGCTGACCAAGTCGATCGGCGGCCACGGCATGGCGCTGGGCGGCGCGCTGACCGACACCGGCGTGTTCGACTGGTCCGCCTACCCGAACATCGCCGACAACTTCCGCCGCCAGCCGCCGGCCGCGCAGGGCATGGCCCAGCTGCGCGCGAAAGCGCTGCGCGACTTCGGCGCGTCGCTCGCACCGGAAGCGGCGCACCACATCGCGGTCGGCGCCGAGACGCTCGCCCTGCGCATGGACCGCACCTGCGCGAACGCGCTGGCATTGGCGACGATGCTGGAAGCGGACGAACGCGTGGCGGCCGTCCACTATCCGGGCCTGGCATCGCATCCGCAGCACAAGCTGGCGTCCGAACAGTTCCGCGCCTACGGCTCGCTGTTCAGCTTCGAGCTGAAGGAGGGGATCGACTGCTTCGACTACCTGAACCGCCTCAAGGTCGGCATCCCCGCCAGCAACCTGGGCGACACGCGCACGCTCGTCATCCCCGTCGCGCACACGATCTTCTTCGAGATGGGCGCGGCGCGCCGCGCCAGCATGGGCATCGCGGAATCGCTGATCCGCGTGTCGGTGGGCATCGAGGACACGGACGACCTGCTGGCCGATTTCGGCGAGGCGCTGAACGGCTGATTCTGTCGTAAAGCTGCGTAAAGCCGGGAGGGTGGATCGCCTTCCCGGTTGAGCACGGACGACGCTGCGGTTATGATCGTCGTGTTGCCATCCCTCTACTCGTAGAATTGCACACCATGAAGACTGTCCTGTTTTGCGCCGCACTGCTGTGTGCCGGTGTCGCGTGCGGCGCCGAGCCTGTCGCCAAATCCACCGCCAAATCGTCCGCCAAGGGCGGCGCTGCGAAGCCGGCCGCCGCCGCATCGTCCGCCAACGCCGCCGCCGAGCTCGCGGAAGCGGATGCGCTTTTCGCCAAGAAAGCCTATCCGGAAGCCCTGCAGAAATATACGACGCTGGCAAATGCCGGCAACGTCATGGCCCAGCAGCACGTGGGCGAAATGTATTTCTACGGCGACGCCGGCAAGGTCGACATGGACCAGGCCGCGCAATGGTTCCAGAAGGCCGCCGCCAAGGGCAATGCCGTCGCCATCGCCTCGCTCGCGCTGATGAAGCAGCGCGAGGTGCGCCGCGCCGACCTCGATTACTGGATCGCCAAATACGACGGTTCCGACCTGCGCACGAGCGAATACCGCTGCCCGGCACCGCGTTTTCCGACCATGTCCAAGGTCAACGAGGAAATCGACTATTACGGCGGCAAGATGAAGGACTGGGAGGCTTGCCACAACAACTGGGTAAAACACTTGAACGCGGCACTGCCGCTGACCAAGCGCATCCCGGACGACCTCGCCAAGATCATGACGAAGGACGAGACCGACAAGGCGACGGCGCACCTGAAGGAGGTGAGCGATCGCCTGGCGGAAGATACGAAGGTGGCCGGCCGGATGGTCGTCGCGGACTTCGACGCCTGGCGCGCGGGGACCGAGGCGTACGTCAAGGAACACAACGAGATGGTCAAGAACGCGCCGCCGCCGGATGACGGCAAGTGACCGATGCCGGCCGCCGCCGCGGGCGGCCGCCGGCTCGAGCGGTCACCAGATACTTACCCGATCCTTGGGTGCAAGGTACATCTTGTCGCCCGGCTTGACGCCGAACGTATCGTAGAAGCCCGGGTTGTTGCGCAGGGGGCCGTTGGTGCGGAATCGGCCTGGCGAGTGCGGATCGGTCTTGAGCACCATGATCAGCATGTTGTCGCGCATCTTCTGACGCCAGATCTGGCCGAAACCCATGTAGAGACGCTGGTCGCCGGTCAGGCCGCCGATCATGGGGGGTGTCGTTCCCTTCAACGACATGTGGTAGGCCTTGTACGCGATCGCCAGACCCGACATGTCGGCGATATTCTCGCCCAGAGTCAGTTCGCCGTTCACATGGTAGCCAGGGACCGGTTCGAAGGCGTCGTACTGGCTGACCAGCATCCTGCTCTTGTCCTTGAACCGTTCATGGTCGGCCGCGGTCCACCAGTCGCGCAGGTTGCCGTCGCCGTCGTACTGGGAACCCTGGTCGTCGAAGCCGTGACTGATCTCGTGGCCGAGTATGGTGCCGATGCCGCCGTAATTGACGGCATCGTCCGCATCGCCATCGAAGAACGGCGGCTGCAGCATGGCGGCCGGCACCACGATTTCGTTCTTTTCCGGGTTATAGTAGGCATTGACCGTCTGCGGCGTCATGGTCCACTCGTCGCGATCGATGGGCTTGCCCAGTTTCGCGAGGTCGCGGTCGAACTCGAGTTCGCGCGACCGCATCACGTTGCCGACCAGGTCGTCGCGTTTGACGACGAGGGCCGAATAATCCTTCCACTTGTCCGGATACCCGATCTTCGTCTTCATCTTGGCCAGCTTGGCCTGGGCTTCCGTCTTGGTGGCCGGGCTCATCCAGTCGAGCTTGTCGATGCTCAGCTTGTAGGTGGCCAGCAGGTTCCGCATCAGGCGTTCGATGCGTACCTTGCGCTCTTGTGGGAAATACCGAGCCACATACAACTTGCCCAGCGCATCACCCTGCGTGCTTTCGATCACGCCGACGCCGCGTTTCCAGCGCGGCTCGTTCGCTTCGATGCCGAACAGCGTCTTGTCGAAAAATTCGAAATCGGCGTCGACAAAGGCCTTCGACAGGAAACGGCTATAGGATTTGACCAGGTGCAGGGTCAGGTACGCTTTCCAGGTATCGAGCGGCGTGGCATCCGCGATCCCGGCAAACGCCTTCAGATAGCTCGGCTGCCCAACGATCACGTACGTGCTCTTGCCGGACAGGCCGATGCCGTCCAGCCAGCTGTTCCAGTCGAAACCTGGTGCGAACCCTGGGAGATCGGTCAGGTGGAACTTGTTGTATGCCTTGTTCGGATCGCGCAGTTCGACCTTGGTCCATTGCGCCTTGGCCAGTTCGGTCTCGAACGCGACGATGGCTTGCGCGTGGGCGGCGGCATGCCGGTCGCCCGCCATGGCGAGGACCTTTTGGCAGTGGGCCAGATATCTGGCCTTCATATCGGCCAGCTTCTGGTCGTCCGCCTTCAGAAAATAGTCGGGGTCAGGCAGGCCCAGTCCGCCCTGGCTGATGTCGGCGACATAGCGGGTCGAATCCTTGTTGTCCAGGTGAATGGTGAAGTCGAGCGGCACGCCCATGCCGAGCCTGCCCAGGTGGGCCAGTACCATGGACAATTCGGTCTTGTCCTTGATCGCGGCGATCCGATCCAGTTCGCGCCGCAACGGTGTGATGCCCAGTTGTTCCAGCTTCGCCTCGTCCATGAAGCTGGCGTAGAGGTCGCCGATGCGGCGGGCATCCGGTTTGTGGGTTGCATCGGTGCCGGCACCGGCTTTTTCGATGATCTCGCGCAGCTGGCGCAGTGAATCCTCATACCGGTCGACGAACGGATCGAGGTATGGCTTGTCCGACGGGATATCGACCGTCTTGAGCCATTTGCCGTTCAGATATTCGAAAAAATCGTCTTGCGGCCGTACCGAGCCTTCGATGTACCGGGTGTCGACGCCGCTGGCGAGTGCCGAACGCACGGCAACCGGCGCGGACTTGACGTCGCCCTCGGCCGCGTGACCCAGGCCGGCGAACAATGCCAGGCTTGCGATGCTCAATACGTGACGTTGCATGAAATTCCTTCTGTCCGCTTGGATAAAAAGTTTATATTCTATTCATTTTGTGTCCGGAGTATATTTCTTTTTGTATATTTATATGCGTAAAAAAAGGCCGCAAGATGCGGCCTTTCGATGTTGCGGGACGTAACTACGATGTCGTTCTCAATGCCAGGACCGCAGCAGCCCGACTGCGAGACCTTCGAGCGCGAACTCGTCCGAGCTGGGATCGACGGTGATCACGGAAAAGTCCGGATTCTCCGGCAGCAGTTCGATCGTGGCGCCCGTCTTGCGGTAGCGCTTGACCGTCACTTCGTCGCCGATGCGGGCGACGACGATCTGGCCATTCTTGGCGTTGTCGACCTTCTTGACGGCCAGGAAATCGCCGTCGCAGATGCCCGCATCGCGCATCGACCAGCCCTTGACCTTCAGCAGGAAGTCCGGCTTGCTGGAGAACATCGCCGGGTCGACGGAATAGGTCGCCTCGACGTGTTCCTGGGCAAGGATGGGCGAGCCGGCGGCGACGCGGCCGACGAGCGGTAGCGACATCAGGTTCGGCGGGATCGGCGGCACGAACGAGGGCAGGGCGGCCTTCGATTCGGTGACGGACTGGCCGACGAGGCGGATACCGCGCGAGGTACCCGGTGAGATTTCGATCGCGCCTTTGCGGGCCAGGGCCTGCAGGTGTTCCTCGGCCGCGTTGGCCGAGCGGAAGCCAAGCTCCTGGGCGATTTCGGCGCGGGTCGGCGGGAAGCCGGTGTTGTCGATGGCTTCCTTGATCAGGTTGAGGATCTGTTCTTGCCGTGCGGTGAGCTTTAGCATGTTTGTCTTGGTTGGTACGGGATCAGACTGTATTTTTGTACAGTATTGCGCCGCGCGCAAGGGGATTTCGAGATTTTTTTGCGGTGCGGCACGCAGCGCACGTCCACAATGTTTTTGCGGTGCGGTACGCAGCGCACGTCCACAATGTTTTTGCGGTGCGGTACGCAGCGCACGTCCGCGACCTTGCGCGCCGCCGCAAGCCCGCGCGCGCCGTCGACACCTATTGAGTACTTGACGGCTTTGCTGTTATAATGTTGGGCTTTCCCTTCCCACACTCGTCTTGACGCCGAGGTGGGCATTTGTTTAAACGTCCTTAAGGAGTGTTTCATGCGTCATTATGAAATCGTGTTTATCGTCCACCCGGACCAGAGCGAACAGGTCCCGGCGATGATCGAACGCTACAAGACCACGGTCACCTCGCGCGGCGGCAACATCCACCGCGTCGAAGATTGGGGCCGTCGTCAAATGGCTTACCAGATCCAGAAGCTGCCGAAGGCACACTACATCTGCTTGAACATCGAGTGCGACAACGAGACCCTGGTCGAGCTGGAAACCGCATTCAAATTCAACGATGCCGTGCTGCGTCACCTGACCGTGAAGATGAAGAAGGCCGAAACCGCGCCGTCGCCGATGATGAAGTCGGTCCAGCGCGAAGACGCAGCCAAGAGCCACCGCGCCGAGCAGGCCGCCGCTCCGGCCGCTGCCGCCTAAATCTCTCGCGGGAGCACCGAGCAGTACGTGAACGAGCTGTCGCTGGTCGCAAGCATTCTGGAACGCGACACCTTGCGCTACACCCCGGCCGGCATCCCCATCGTGGGCGGCGTCCTGCAACACGGATCGACGCAGACGGAAGCGAGGATGGACAGGCAGGTCGACTTCGAGATTCCCGCGGTTGCCGCGGGCGAGATTTCGGGACGATTTGCCAACGCCGAGTTGGGCGCGATGTACCGCTTCACAGGGTTTTTGGCCAGGAAAAGCCGTCACAGCAAAAGCTTGGTGTTTCACATCATTGATTTCAGTGCCGCCGCATAAAGAATTGTGCGGGCACGTTTTTAGATAGATACAGGAGCCTCAAAATGGCATTCGGTAAAAAGTTCGACAAAAACAAAGCTAAGCTCAAAGAGAAGCGTAAACAGCAGAACCCGCTGTTCAAGCGCAAGAAATTCTGCCGCTTCACCGCCGCAGGCGTGGAACAGGTTGACTACAAGGACGTCGACACCCTGAAGGATTTCGTCCAGGAAAACGGCAAGATCATGCCGGCACGCCTGACCGGTACCAAGGCGCACTATCAGCGTCAAGTTGACACCGCCATCAAGCGCGCCCGTTACCTGGCTCTGCTGCCGTACACCGACCTGCACAACGCTTAATCGTCGGTCGCGACCGCAAGCATAGTCAGATTACTGGAGAATAAAATGCAAGTTATCCTGCTGGAAAAAGTCGTCAACGTCGGCAACCTGGGCGACGTCGTCAAGGTCAAGGATGGTTACGCCCGTAACTTCCTGATCCCGCAAAAAATGGCCCGCCGTGCAACGCAAGCTGCCGTGGCCGAGTTCGAAGTCAAGCGCGCCGAACTGGAAAAGGCAGCTGCCGAGAAACTGGCCGCCGCTCAAGGCCAGGGCGACAAGCTGAACGGCATGACCGTCACCATCGCGCAGAAAGCCGGCGTCGACGGCCGTCTGTTCGGTTCCGTGACCAACTTCGACATCGCCGAAGCCCTGACCAAGCAAGGTTTCGCCGTCGAAAAGGCACAAGTGCGCATGCCGACCGGTCCGCTGAAGACCGCCGGCGAGCACCCGGTGTCGGTCGCTCTGCACACCGACGTCGTGGCGGAAATCACCATCGCTGTCGTGGGCGAAGCTGCCTAAGAATCAAGAGTCAGACTCTGAAACGTCGTCCCCGCGCAGGCGGGGGCCCAATTTGCGACTTCGGATGCAAAGCTTGGGTCCCCGCCTCCGCGGGGACGATTTTTTTTTGCAACAGCAAAAAGAATTCGCTTTTGGAAACTCACCAATGATTTCAGCGCCTGATCGGGAACGGGTATAATGCCGGCCATGAACACCCCAGCAGACCCGCAGATCGAGTCGCTCCGCATCCCCCCGCATTCCATCGAAGCAGAACAGTCCGTCATTGGCGGCCTGCTGCGCGATAACGCGGCATGGGACCGCATCGCCGACTTCATGCATGCGGAGGATTTTTACCGCTACGACCACCGGATCATCTTCGAACAGATGGTCCGCCTGATCAATGCTGGCAAGCCTGCCGACGTGATCACCGTGTACGAGGCGCTCGTCCAACTCGGCAAGGCCGAGGACGTCGGGGGCCTGCAGTACCTCAACGCGATGGCGCAGAATACGCCATCCGCCGCCAACATCCGCCGTTATGCCGAGATCGTCCGCGATCGCGGCGTGCTGCGCCAACTCATCACTGTCGCCGACGAAGTGTCGGGCAAGGCCTTCAATCCGCAGGGTGCCGAGGTCAAGCAGATCCTCGACGAAGCCGAATCGCGCATCTTCGCGATCGCCGAGCAGGGCGCCCGCGGCGCGCAGGGCTGGTTGCCCGTGCAGCCGCTGCTGACCCAGGTGGTCGAGCGCGTCGACGAGCTGTACAGCCGCGACAGCCAGGGTGAGGTCACCGGTGTGCCGACCGGGTTCGTCGACCTCGACAAGATGACGTCCGGACTGCAGCCGGGCGACCTCGTCATCGTCGCCGGCCGTCCGTCGATGGGCAAGACCGCGTTTTCCGTCAACATCGGCGAGAGCGTCGCCGTCGACGCCGGCCTGCCGGTCGCGATCTTCTCGATGGAGATGGGCGGCGTGCAGCTGGCGATGCGTATGCTCGGCTCGATCGGCCAGCTCGACCAGCACCGCCTGCGTACCGGCAAGCTGCTCGACGAGGACTGGCCGCGCCTGACGCATGCGATCCAGAAGATGAACGACGCCCAGATCTTCATCGACGAGACGCCGGCGCTGAACCCGATCGAGATGCGCGCGCGCGCGCGGCGCCTGGCGCGCCAGTGCGGCAAGCTGGGCCTGATCATCGTCGACTACCTGCAGCTGATGCAGGGTTCCAAGCCGGGCGACAACCGCGCCTCCGAGATTTCGGAAATCTCGCGTAGCCTGAAGGGCCTTGCGAAGGAGCTGGGGTGCCCCGTGATCGCGCTGTCCCAGTTGAACCGCTCGCTGGAACAACGCCCGAACAAGCGCCCGGTGATGTCCGACCTGCGCGAATCGGGCGCTATCGAACAGGATGCGGACGTGATCATCTTCCTGTATCGTGACGAAGTTTACAACCCGGATTCGCCCGACAAAGGTACCGCCGAAATCATCATCGGCAAACAGCGTAACGGCCCGATCGGCGCCATTCGCCTGACCTGGATGGGCATGTACACCAAGTTCGGCAATTACAGCGGCAGCCTCGGTATCTACCAGGGCGACTAGTAGTGGGGGTCTCGCAAACCTGCTGCGCGTTGCATTTTCGTTCTGTGATGCTCACCGTACCTTAAGTACGGTTGCGCTTCTCGAACGAAACTGCCGCCGCTCGCGACGGTTTTCGAGGCCCCTGTTGCTCAGTAGTGAATAACAAGATGATGTTGCGGCCCGGTGCCGCAATCTTTAAGAAGTCCCAAGAGAATTACCCAACGGAGAACCTATGTTTGGACGCCTGATGCCCACGGAGGGCAAATTTTTCGACCTGTTCAACCAGCACGCGGCCTTGTGCGTGAAGGGTGCACAAGAGATGGTCGGCCTGATGACCAACTTCGACGACCTGGAAAACCGCACGCACGCCGTGGAGAGCATCGAAAAACAGGCGGACAAGGTCACCTACGCGTGCGTCGACCTGCTGCACAAGACCTTCATCACGCCGCTCGACCGCGACGACATCCACAAGCTGATCACCCGCATGGACGACATCCTCGACATGATGGAGGACGCCGCCCAGACCATCTCGCTGTACGACCTGCATGCCGTGACGCCGGAAGCCAAGCGCCTGGCAGAGCTGTGCCTGACCTGCTGCGAAAAGGTCCAGCAGGCCGTCGGCATGCTGCACAACATGGACAATGCCCAGAAGATCGTCGCCATCTGCGAAGAGATCGACCGCCTGGAGTCGGACGCCGACCACGTGATGCGCGCCGCGATGTCCAAGCTGTTCCGCGACGAGCCGGACGTGCGCAACCTGATCAAGATGAAAGCCATCTACGAAATCCTCGAGACCGTGACGGACCGCTGCGAAGACGTTGCCAACATCATCGAAGGCATCATCGTCGAAAACGCGTAACGACCGGAACAACAAAAACAATATGCATACAATTCATATCAGCATGTATGTGCTGGTCCTGCTCGTCCTGTTGGCGCTGGTCTTCGACTTCATGAACGGCTTCCACGATGCCGCCAACGCGATCGCGACGGTGGTGTCGACCGGCGTGCTGCGTCCGCAGACCGCGGTCGCGATGTCCGCGATGTTCAACTTCGTCGCCATCTTCACCGTCGGCCTGCACGTGGCGTCGACGGTGGGCAAGGGGACCGTCGACCCGCACATCGTCGACCAGTACGTCGTGTTCGGCGCGCTCGTCGGCGCCATCATCTGGAACGTGATCACCTGGTATTACGGCATCCCGTCATCGTCGTCGCATGCGCTGATCGGCGGCCTGGTGGGCGCCGCGGTGGCCAAGAGCGGCACCGGCGCGCTGGTCGGCGGCGGCCTGCTCAAGACCGTCGAGTGGATCATCCTGTCGCCGCTGCTGGGCTTCATCCTAGGCTCGCTCGTGATGCTGGCCGTGTCGTGGATCTTCGTGCGCACGCCGCCGCGCAAGGTCGACACGTGGTTCCGCCGCCTGCAGCTGTTCTCGGCCGCGGCCTACAGCCTGGGCCACGGCGGCAACGACGCGCAGAAGACCATCGGCATCATCTGGATGCTGCTGATCGTGGCCGGCGTCTCCAACGCCGGCGCCTCGGCACCGCCGCTGTGGGTGATCATCGCCTGCTACACGGCCATCTCGATGGGCACGCTGTTCGGCGGCTGGCGCATCGTGCGCACGATGGGCCAGAAGATCACCAAGCTCAAGCCGGTCGGCGGCTTCTGCGCGGAGTCGGGCGGCGCCATCACGCTGTTCCTCGCCAGCGCGATCGGCGTGCCGGTGTCGACGACGCACACCATCACGGGCGCCATCGTCGGCGTCGGCTCGGCGCAAAAGGCCTCGGCCGTGCGCTGGGGCGTGGCCGGCAACATCGTCTGGGCCTGGATCTTCACGATCCCCGCATCGGCCTTCATGGCCGCGATTGCGTGGTGGGTCGGGACGCACATCCTGTAAGCACAGGACGGACCGACGAAAAAGGCAGGGCCGCGGCCCTGCCTTTTTGTTTGCCGGCCGGTTGGCCTCAACTGCCGTAAGGCGTGTACTGGAAGCCGTTGCCGATGACGGTCGCCACGCCGGTCACATTCTCCGCGCTTTCGCTGATCGCGGCCAGCACGTCGGCCACCGTCGCATCCTTGTGGGTCAGTACCCCGGCCCAGTAATCCAGCCCGGCCGCTTCCGGTGCGCGATGCAGGATGTTCTCGTAATACCGCGTGACCAGGTCAGTCGCACCGAGGTCGCTGCCATAGGTGTTGCGGTACTCGTCCGACGCGATGAAGCCGGCGGCGACGTCCTCCACGCGGGCGCCGTCGTCGATCGCCTTGAGCCAGAATCCGAGTCCGGCCAGGTCGGGCGTCCGGTCGAAGGCGGCCTGGTAGATGCGATAGGCCTTGCCGGCGTTGCCGTCGACGTCCAGCGCAACGGCGGTGTCCGCAAAGTGTATCCGTTCGACGTTCAGCAAATCGTCATGGCCTTCGGCGCCGGTATTGTCGACGACGCTGAATCCGGTCGCCGTCTTCGTGATGGTGAAATTGGCGCGCGCGCCGGCATACACGGCGGTATCGAGACCGGCGCCGCCGTCGAGGTGGTCGTTCCCCTTGCTGCCGGACAGCACGTCGGCCCCCGGCGTGCCGACGCCGTTGACGGGCGGCGCCGATGCGGATGCGGCCTTGAGCGTGTACGTGCCGGTGCCGTCGTTCAGGTCGGACGCTTGCAGGTAATAGGTGCCGCTCGCCGTCGGCGTGAACGACAGCCGCGGATCGTCGCCGACACCGTTGTTGATGGCCGAGTCGACGATGCTGCCGTTGCCGTTGAACAGGCTGAGGTAGGCTTCGCCGAAGCCGGCGCCGAGCGTCCCGCCGCCGCCGTCGGCGCCGGTCAGGTCGAAGACGTAGGTGGTGCCGGCCTGCAGCGCGACCTTGAACCAGTCCTTGTCGTTGGGTAGCTCGATATTGCCCTGCACCTGGCCGCCGATGGCGAGATTGCCAGTCGTCGCCGCGTTGTCGCTGAAGTCATCGTTGATGCCCGTCGTGGCCTTGAGCGTGTACGTGCCGGTGCCGTCGTTCAGGTCGGACGCTTGCAGGTAATAGGTGCCGCTCGCCGTCGGCGTGAACGACAGCCGCGGATCGTCGCCGACACCGTTGTTGATGGCCGAGTCGACGATGCTGCCGTTGCCGTTGAACAGGCTGAGGTAGGCTTCGCCGAAGCCGGCGCCGAGCGTCCCGCCGCCGCCGTCGGCGCCGGTCAGGTCGAAGACGTAGGTGGTGCCGGCCTGCAGCGCGACCTTGAACCAGTCCTTGTCGTTGGGTAGCTCGATATTGCCCTGCACCTGG